>NZ_JBIQLE010000002.1:0-211715 GCF_044464525.1 Pusillimonas sp. | reverse complement strand
ATGACGATCCGACTTTGGCACGTCGTAGGTGTTTATAGTACCCATGGAGCACCCTCCGTATGTCCGGCTATTCTTTAAGAATACGCTCGAACCATTGGCGTGGCGAGTCTCCCTGGTCGGGCCCCAGAATGGAATACCCGCCGTCCACCGGGATGTCGACGCCGGTAATCCAGGATGCGGCTTCGCTGGCGAGGAAGGCCACAGCGTTGCCGACTTCGGCGCCGTCGCCGACCCGCCCCAAAGGATGGAGGGCTGCTGCGACCCGGTCGGCATCGGCACGCGACCCTTGACTAAGCCGTTCGACGGCAGGAGACCATGTCCAGGCGGGCGACACCGCCACGGCGCGAATGCCTTCGGGCGCAAGGGTGACGGCCAGGTTTTTGGTGAACTGCAGCATGGCTGCCTTGGAGGCCGGGTACAAGGCGCGCCCCGCAGCGCCGAATTTGCCGCCGGTGCTGCCCAGATTGACAATGACGCTGCCAGGCTTCATGTGCGCGCAGGCCTTCTGCGCGAAGATGGCGGCTGAAACCAGGTTCACGCCCAGCGTGTGGTGCCATTGTTCGCGGGTGGAATCCAGGCCGGCGTCTTCGTAGATGCAGGCGTTGTTGACGAGGATGTCCAGGCGCCCGAAAGCGTCGAGTGTCTGCTGGATGCAGCTGTCGATCTCGTTGTCTTGCTGTATGTCGGTGGGACAATACAGGGCGCGGGCGCCTTGTTCACAGAGTGCGGCGGCCAGTTCCTGGCCCTTGTCGGCGTTGCGGCCCACTATGGTGACAGAAGCGCCGCAGCCAGCCAGCACCCTTGCGATGTCGGCGCCAAGGCCTTGCGTGCTGCCGGTAACGATGGCGGATTTTCCGGTCAGGTCAACGAGTGGGCTATAGGCTGTCATGAAGATGCGATGTAGTGTGCTTGTCAGGAACCGAAACGGGCCAGGGCGGCATCATGCCGGCGGGTAGTTCTGTTCCAGATCTTCGGCGTCCAGGATTTGAGCGATAAGGCTCATGCTGTGCAGCGAGGCGCGGTGCACGTCCATATCGGCGGCAGAGCATGCGTTGGCGACAACGTCTACTTCGAAGCCCATGTCCACCGCGTGGCGCACGGTGCTTTCAACCACGGAATGCGTGGCGACTCCTGCCACGAGCAGGCGAGAAACGCCCAAGGCCCGCAAGACCTCTTCCAGCTGCGAACCGAAAAAGGCATTGATGCGGGAATGCTTGACGACGAATTCGCGCTCGTTGTCCATGATGGGCGCCAGGCTGGTATAGAACTCGGCGCCCCACGAACCGTCTTGCACTGCTCCGATTGCCGCCACATTGCGAAAGATCGGCGCGTTGAAGATGATGTCGGCGCCATCTGGGCGGTAGGCTACCCTGACATGGACGATGGGCATGCGCCGGGCCCGCGCCCGATCCAGCAAGGCCTGGGCGGCGTTCACCAAACGGCTGCGCTGCGGGCTGTCGGCCGCCAACCCGACGCGTATCTTGCCCTCGGGATGCAGAACGTCGTTCTGGTAGTGCAGGGCGACCAGTGCGGTGTCGCCAAATGGGGGCTGGGTCATATGTAGACTTGAATTGCGTTTTGCACGTCGCTGCAATTGACCAGATTTACCTGCTTGAGCTTGATGCGCCAGCTGTCATCATGGGCAACCAGCTTGTGGATGTACGACCCAGCCATATGACGCATGGGGCCTTTGCGCCAGTCGGCCATGTGGAAGGCCGAGCGGACAATGAGGCAGCCGTCGGGGTCGGCGCCGTCGACCATGACGTTGCTGACAACCCGGGTGGCATGGGTAATGGGTTGTTGCGCCCAATTGCGCGGGTTGTCGAGGGTGCGAAAGCGCAGCTCGCGCAGCATGCCGTTGTCCCAGCACAGCGAGATGTGGTCGAAGGGGCTGGACTGGTCGTGTTGCTGGGGAATCCAGTACATGCCGTCTTCTGTCCATAGATCGAGCCAGGGCTGCCATTGACGCTCGTCGAGCAGGCGAGCTTCGTGGTAAATGAATTGCTGTATGCGGTGATACGTTTCCAGCGGGACGGTGACGTCTTTTTTCTCGCTCGTGGATACGTCAAAATCAATGTCAAATAACATGATGGGAAACTCCTTGCTGCTGTGCGGGCCGTTTAGATCTGGCCCAACATGTATTGCTTCCAGGCTTTGAACTGGTTGCGCATGGGTAGCTCGCTGGTGCCGTTGATAGAGGTCATGCCTCCTTCGATGGGCTTGTCGGTGCCGGCGTAGCGGTGCTGGCTGACCCAGTCTCCGCCGTGTGTGGAGTTGCCCTGCTGGCAGCGTCCATACAGTTCAAGGTCGTCGGGCATCACATTGGAAGAAGGCGAGTTGATCAGGTTGGCGTACATCAGGCCGCGCTTGAAGATCGCTTCGGGCGCCCCTTTTAGCTTGAAGACCTGAATCTCTACCATGGTGCGGTCTACCGCAATGGGTCGGATAACGCGAAACTGCTGGAAAACCGTGTGCGGCGAGCCGCTGCCATAGATGATGGTGTTGTGGCGGTTCTCGCCAAGAATGGCCAGGGCGCGCTCGCGCCCGTAGGCTTCGGCCAGGGTTTCAAAATGCGAGCGCATGACCGGATCAGCTTCGATGGCGCCGGGGTTGAAGATGCCCTCCATGTATCCGTGGCCGTAGTCGAAGGCCACCAGCGAGAGTTTCTCCCAGAAGTCGTAGGGCTCGCCGTTGCCGTCCATGATGTGCAGCTCGAGCGGCATCTTGTCGAAGGACTCGGCCTGTTTGCGCGCCGAGGTGTACGAGGACTCATGCGTGACATTGGCGTGCATGGTGTCGTGCAGGTTCTCGTAGAACACCTTCCAGTTGGATGGCTGCATGACCTTGAACGAGCCGCCGGCCACCTCGACTTCGCCTTCGGGAGAGCGATCACAGAGATTATCGATGGACGATCGCACTCCGCCCAGGAAGTCGAGCAGCGGCGGGCCTTCGGCGGCCTGGCTGGCAAATACGAAGCCTCGGTAGCTCTCGACGCGGGCCAACGGCCGCATCGAGAACTCGGGAGAGGCGGGGTCAAATGCCGTGCCCTCGAAGCCGCGCCGGATGGGCGCGGCCAAGTGACTGCCATCGAGCTTGAATGTCCAGGCGTGGTAGGGGCAACGGAAAAACTTGCCGACATTGCCGTCTTCGCACCCAACCAGCATGGAGCCTTTGTGCGGACATCGGTTGTAAAGCACGTGAACCTTGTTGTCGGTACCCCGCACCATGATGACGTTCTGGTCACCGACAAGGGTGGTGTGGTAGTCGCCGACGTTCGGAACCTGGCTTTCATGACCGACGTAGACCCATGCATGGCCGTAGATGCGGTCCATTTCCAGCTTGAACAGCTCGGGGTCGGTGTAGACCGATTTATGCACGCTGTCAGGGCGGATGAGTTCGGCGATGCTTTCGTTGCTGTACGACATGATGTTGCTCCTGCTTATATCTGCCTATGACTGCCCCATCTTGCATTCGGCGGCAAAGGGGTCGTGATAGTCCTCCAGGATGGTGCTGACGACCTTGTTGGTGATGCGTCCCTGATCGTCTTTGACGACTTCACGCAGGTAGTAGTCTTGGATGGGATACTGGTTGGTGTTGAACTTGAAGTCGCCACGTACAGACTTGAAGTTCGCAGCACGCAGTGCCTGGCGGAAGGCGTCCTTGTCTTCGATATTGCCCTTGACGTCGCGCACGGCCGCGTCGAGCAGCATGGCGGCGTCGTAGCCCTGAGAGGCATAAAGCGTGGGGATGCGGCCGTACTCTTTTTCGAAGTCGGCGACAAATTTCTGGTTTTGCGGGTTGTCAAGGTCGGGCGACCATTGCGACGAGTTGAAGGTGCCCAGCATGGGGTCGCCCACGGCCTTGATGGTGTCTTGGTCGCCAGAGAAGCCGGGCATGTAGATCTTCATGTTTTTGGACAGCCCCGAGCTTTCAAGCTGCTTGATGAAGCTGATGCCCATGCCGCCCGGCAGGAAGAAGAACACGGAATCGGCGCCCGAGGCCCGGGCCTGGGCGAGTTCGGCTGAATAATCGAGCTGGCCCAGCTTGACGTAGACTTCGTCGGCGATTTTGCCCTTGTAAAGACGCTTGAAGCCGCCGATGGATTCGCGCCCGCCCGGATAGTTGGGGGCGATCAGGAAGACGCTATCGTGTTTTTGCTCGGTAACGTACTGGCCCATGGCGGCGGGAATGTCTTCGTTCTGCCACGAGACGACGAAGAAGTTCTGGTTGCAATCTTTGCCGGCATAGTCGGCCGGGCCGGTATTGGTGGAAATATAAACGGTGTCGCTGGCAAGAATGCTGGGCATCAAAGGCAGCAGCACGTTGGAAAACACCATGCCGGTCATGACATCGACGCGATCGCGCTTGAGGAGGCGGTCGGTGGCCTGGCGGCCAACGTCGGCCTTTTGCTGGTCGTCTACCACGACGACTTCGGTTTCGAGATCGCCCAGCTTGCCGCCCGCATGCTTGAGCGCAAGCTGGAATCCGTCGCGAATGTCGATGCCCAGGGCGCCGCCCGGACCGGAAAGCGTGGACAGGAAGCCCACTTTGATCGAGTCGGCGGCGTGGGCGGGCGAAAGGCTTAGCGCGGCCGCACACATGGCGGCGGCGAGCAGGCCCAGCTTGAAAGAGGTGGGTTTCATATGCGTTGTCTCCGTTTTTTTATAAAGTTGTACTACGCAAGCTTGGACCCGGATCGTGGTACCGGTATGCAGAGCTTCCCTATATGATGTTGGGGATGGCCGGGAGCGGCTATCCTTTTCTGGCAATTTTGAGCCAGCTCGTGCAACATTTGCCTATCTCCGTCATCCGCTGCCGAGGGACGTACGATGGAACCATGGTTTAAAAAGGGCTTGACCCCGCTATACAAGGCATCGCCACTGTTTGCCTCGAGCGACCCCCAAGAGGCCAAACTGGCCACCACGGGGGCGCTCAAAGAGCACGACCTCGTCTGGCGCTCCGGAAAGGTCGATTCGTTCCTGCGCCATTTGAAATTGGGCGAGGTGTCGCTTTTCTTGTTGCGCTATGGCGCGGCGGTGCACATCGCCCCGGGCGAACTGCGGCGTTTCCTGCTGTTCCAGGTTCCGCTCGAGGGCACAGCCCGCATCACCGTCGGCGATTCGGTCGTGGCAGCCGACTCGCGCACGGGCGCGCTGATCTCTCCCACATTGCCGCTGCGGCTCGACTGGAGCGAGGGCTGCGAGCAACTGCTGTTGAAAGTGCCGCGCGAACGCATCGAGGCATCTTGCAGCAATCTGCTCGGGGCCAGAATCGAACAGCCTGTCGAATTCTGTCCGCAGTTCGCGCTCGACACTCCGCAAGGCCGCTCATGGCAGCATCAGATCGGAGCCTTGCTTAGCTGGTTCCAGGCGCCGGGCCAGACGCCGCCGTCCAAATGGGTCGAGGCGCAAGAAGAAACCCTCATCCAGCATCTGCTGCTGTGCCAGCGCCATAACTACTCCGAACTGCTCCAAAGACGTTCCGGTACTGCCAGGCGCAATGTGCGCCTGGCCGAGGAATACATACGGGCTCACCTTCAAGAGCCGCTTGATCTGGGCCGTATCGCCCAGGCAAGCGGGTCCAGCGTTCGCAGCCTGTGTGCAGCCTTCAAAGATCAGTACGGCCTGTCGCCGATGGCCTATGCGCGCGAGCAGCGTATGGAACGCGCCCATGCCGAGCTTTTGACAGCCTCGCCGGGCGTGCGGGTTACCGATGTGGCGCTGCGCTGGGGCTTCACCCATTTGGGACGTTTCTGTACCCGCTACCGCGAGCGCTACGGATGCACGCCCTTGCAAACGCTGCAGCGATAGCCTGTGAAATTCCGGCGCGGGAAACCAGAGTCGCCGGACGCAGAGGCGTTGGTAAACGCCGGCAAAGCCTACACCCCGACGTAGCGCTCCCAGATATCCGGCGACTGCCGCAGGCTTTCAGAGCTTCCGCTCCATACAACCTGGCCCCGCTCGATGATGGTGTGCTGGTCGGCCAGCTCAATCAGCCGTTGCACATATTTATCGATAACCAAGGTGGTCTGCCCCATGGCACGCAGCTGCGCGAGGCATTGCCAGATTTCTTCGCGGATGAGCGGGGCGAGCCCTTCGGTGGCTTCATCAAGGATAAGCAGTTTAGGGTTGGTCATGAGGGCGCGCCCTATGGCCAGCATTTGTTGCTCGCCCCCCGAGAGCTGATTGCCCATATTGCCGGTGCGCTCGCGCAGGCGCGGGAACAGTTCAAAGATGCGCTCGAGCGTCCAGGGCTGTGCCGTGCCACTGCGATTGCAGGCGAATGCGACAAGGTTCTCGCGCACAGACAGGTTGGGGAAGATATGGCGACCCTCGGGCACCACGGCAACCCCCAGGCGGGCGATGCGGTCGGCGTTCCAGCGTCCGACGTCGTGGCCATCGAAATGTATGTTGCCGCCCCGGATACGCGTCAGCCCCAGCACCGAGCGCACGGTGGTTGTCTTGCCCATGCCGTTGCGTCCCAGCAGGGTGGCCGTCTGGCCCGCCTCGATGGCCAGGTCGATGCCGAACAGTATCTGGCTGCTGCCGTACGCGGTTTCAATGGCTTGTACTTCGAGCAATGGCTTCATGTGCTTACCTCGTCGCCCAGATAGGCTTTGCGCACCTCGGCGTTGTGGCGGATTTCCTCGGGGGTTCCGGTGGCGATGACGCGACCGGCCACCAGTACTGAAATGCGATCGGCAAGCTGGAACACGGTCTCCATGTCGTGTTCGACCAGCACCACGGCAAGCTCGTCGCTTAGCGACTGGATGAGCGGCAGCAGGCTGCGCGACTCTTTAGGCCCCATTCCCGCCATGGGCTCGTCCAGCAAAAGCATGCGCGGGCGCGTGGCCAGCGCCAACCCGACTTCGAGCAGGCGTTGTTCGCCGTGGGCCAGATTGCCGGCCTGGGCATCCAGAAGCTGCTCCAGGCCGATTTTCTCGGCCAAGGAGCGGGCTTCGTTGAAAAGTTGCGATTCGCTAACCGTCGGCCGCCAGAAACGCATGCTGGAACCATGCCGCGCCTGGACGGCCAGGGCGAGGTTATCCAGGACCGTGCACTGGCGAAATATGTTGGTTATCTGATAAGAGCGCGCCAGCCCCAAGTGCACCCGTTGGTCCATCGGCATAGCGGTGATGTCCTGGCCTTGGAACAGGATGCTGCCTTCGTCGGGAGTGAGCCCCCCGGATATCTGGTGGATGAGGGTGGTCTTGCCCGCGCCGTTGGGGCCGATGATGGCGTGGGTTTCGCCCTCGGTGATGGCAAGATTGAGGTGGTCGGTGGCGATAATGCCGCCGTAGCGGCGGACCAGGCTGCGCAGCTCGAGCATGGGTGTCGTCATGGCTTGCCTCCGCCGGCGCCGGCCGCGCGGCGCAGGGCCAGGCTGGCCAGCCCGTTGGGCAGGAAGAGCACGATGGCCAGAAGGATGAAGCCCAGGTAAAACGCCCAGTGGGTGGTATAGGCCATGAGGATTTCTTCAAGAAGCAACAAGGTGACTGCCCCGATGACGCCGCCGAAGAAATAACCCAAGCCGCCGACCAGAACCATGACCATCAATGTGCCCGATTGCATCCAGTGCAATTGGCTGGGGCTTGCCATGTAATTCTGGTTGGCGAAGAGGGCGCCTGCGAGGGCGGCGATGGCGCCCGCGATGACAAATGCGGCGAGCTTGTAGCGAAAGACGGGATAGCCGATGGCCTGCATGCGCGTTTCATTCTCGCGAATGCCTTGGAGCACGCGGCCGAAGCGCGCATTGATGAGGCGGTGCATGAAAAACAGCACCAGTGCGGTCAGGGCCAGGCAAACGTAATAGAAAACCGTGTCGGAAGACAGGTCGACGCCAAGGGTGGAACGTTGCATCAGGGCCAGGCCGTCATCGCCGCCATAGCTGCGAAGCGACACGAATATGTAGTATGTCATTTGCGCGAAGGCAAGGGTGATCATAATGAAATAGACCCCTTTGGTTCGCAGGCAGACGAGCCCTATCAGAAAGGCCAGCGCCGCGCCCAGCAACACCGCGGCCGGCCAACTGAGCCAGGCCGAGGCCAGATCGTGATACATCAGTATGGCCACGACGTAGGCTCCTGCGCCGAAATAGGCTGCGTGGCCCAGGCTGACCATGCCGCCGAAGCCCAGGATGAGGTTCAGGCTGGACGCGACCAGCGCGAAGATGATCAGGCGTGAACCGAAGCTGATGTAGAACTCTTGGCCGAACAGCGCGGCGACGGGTGGAAATGCCGCCAGCAGGATTAGCAAGGCGACGATCCAGGGGCCCGAAAGACGATGATGCAAAGTGCTGTGCATGCGGGCCTCCTTAGCTGCGGGCGGGAAACAGGCCTTCGGGCTTGAAGAACAGCACCCCGGCCATGAACAGGTAGATCAGGATCGAAGCCAGTGCCGGCCCCAGACTGGAAGCCACCGCCGCCGGCATGATCGCGTGCAGCAAGGAGGGCAGCAGCGTGCGGCTGACCGTGTCGACGCAGCCCACCAGCAGCGACCCGATCAGAGCACCGCGTATCGAGCCTATGCCGCCCACCACAATGACGACGAAAGCCAGTATCAGTATGCTTTCCCCCATACCCACCTGCACCGAAAGTATGGTGCCCAGCAGGGCGCCCGCGATGGCGCACAAGGCAGCGCCGAAGGCGAAAAGCAGCGTGAAGATGGTTTTGATGTTGACCCCCATGGCGGTGGCCATCTCGCGGTTTGAAGCCCCGGCGCGTACCCGCATGCCAAGCCGCGTCTTGGTGACCAGCACGTACAAGGCCGCTGCCACGGCAAGACCCGTGAAGATGATGAACAGCCGGAAGGAGGAATAGTAGAAGCCGGGCAATATTTGCACTGGCTGCGAAAGCACCTCGGGTGTATTCAAGCGTAGCGGCTGCTCGCCCCAGATCATGCGTGCTCCTTCATTGAAAATGAGGATGAGCGCGAAGGTGGCCAGCACCTGAGACATGTGATTGCGCTGATAAAGGCGCCTGAAGACCAGCATTTCGAGAATGACGCCGGCCACCATGGTGGCCGCCACCGCCAGCACCAGCCCCAGCCAGAATGAATCGGTGGCCATCACGAACGAAGCGGCAAAATAAGCCCCCAGCATGTAAAGCGAGCCGTGGGCCAGGTTGATGAAATCCATGATGCCGAACACGAGTGTAAGACCCGCGGCCAGCAGGAACAGCATCAGGCCGAACTGCAGCCCATTGAGGGCCAGTTCGATCAACAGCGTCAACTGCATTCGTTGTCTCCGGTGGATTTATTTGAAGCTTGGATAGTTGAAGCTCATACAAGTGAAGTAGGGTATTACAGCGTTGCCTCAAAAAGCAAGATGCCGCCTCGTATAGAATCAATGCAATACTTTGCAGTGATTTTCAGACGGAGTACATAGGCAATGACCACCATTTACCACAACCCTCGGTGCAGCACCTCGCGCAATACGCTTCAGCGCCTGCGCGACCATGGGCGTGAGCCTGAGATTATCGAGTATCTGAAGACTCCGCCCAGCCGAGACGAACTGGCCAAGCTGATCAGCGATGCCGGGCTTTCCCCGCGCGAAGCGATTCGCGCCAAAGAGGCGCTGTACACCGAGCGGGCGCTGGAAAAGGCCTCGGAAGAGCAATTGCTGGACGCCATGGCGGAAAACCCGATACTGATGAATAGGCCTTTCGTCGTTACCGAGAAGGGCACGCGGCTGTGCCGCCCCATCGAAGCGGTGGACGAGATTCTTTAGAACCGCAAGATACTCGGCGTTGCGCGCTCGCGCGGGTTCCTGCCTTCAGGGGCCAAGTCGGCGTGCGCATATACCCGATACTCGGGCAATAAGTAGCTGAAATACTGGACATTTCCAGTTATGGATATTAAACTAGCCGTAACTGGAGTAAATTATGTCCCTTGCCTACGCCTATCCTTTCAGTCGTTTCGAACCGGCCCCGGTCGTCGACCTGAACGCGCGGCCGGTACGCGAACGTCTTTCGGCGTCCGCGCTAAAAGGGTTTTTCAAACTTGCCCAAGCCTGGAACCTGCGCGACGAAGACGCCTGCGTTCTGTTGGGCGGGGTCTCCAGCAGTTCGTACTACGAATGGAAGAAAAAGCCCCGGCGCGTACTTGAGGTCGACCGTCTCACGCGCATTTCGTACCTGCTCGGCATCTATAAGTCTTTGCATATCCTGTATGGCGACGACCTGGCCGATAAATGGGTGCATTTGCCCAACCGCAACGTGCTGTTTGGCGGTCGCACGCCGTTGGCCTGCATGCTAGAGGGCGGGCTTATCAGCATGCAGGCCGTCAGGCAATTGCTCGACGCGCGGCGTGGCGGCATTTGAGCCCATGTCTTCGTTGCCGCCCATCTCGCTGGTGCGCCAACTGGATACGTACCGCCTTCTGCCTTCGCGCTTTGTTGATCAAGAAGACTCTGTACTGGCGCCGCTGTCTGAAAGCGTCGAGCATCTGGCCGATCTTTTTACACTGGATAACGCCACCAATCAAAGGCTAAGGGCCGAGCAGGGCGGCTTGGCCGGCATAGGCATAGACGAGCTTGTCTTTGGCGTGCCTAATTTCCGCATCGTGAACGCCGCGTTCACGTATCCGCGGCCCGAAGGAAGCCGTTTCAATTCGGGGCAGCGGGGCGCCTGGTATTGTGCGTTCGACGTACAGACCGCATTGGCCGAAATCGTTTTCCATAAAACCGTTGAATACGCCGAAATCGATTATTTCCAAGACAGCGTCAGTTATCAGGCTTTGCTGGCCGACTTTAGCGCCCAGTTCCACGACCTGCGCGATGCGCCCGAATTTTCAGAGTGCCTTGACCCGGCCAGCTATGTGGCTTCCCAAGAGTTGGCGCAGCGGCTGCTTGATGACGGCTCGCTGGGCGTGGTGTATCCCAGCGTGCGCCATCAGCCAGGCACGAATGTGGCTTGTTTCCGGCCGGCGCTGGTCGGCAATGTTCGCCGTGCACAAGCGTATCGCCTGAGCTGGACGGGGGCGCCAAACCCCGCCATAGAACAGATATCCTGAAGCGCGGATCAACGCCCGTGGCCGTTGCGGTCAAGCGCAAGCTGGACAACACACTGGTTCACCCGCGCATCATCCCTTCAAGTGTTGTTTGAAGAATTCCAGTGTGCGCCGCCATGCCAGTTCGGCAGCCTCTTCGTCGTAGCGTGGCGTAGTGTCGTTGTGAAAGCCATGCTGGGTTCCGGGATAGAAATGGGCCTGGTATTCGACCTTGTTGGCTTTCAAGGTTTCTTCGAACGCCGGCCAGCCGGCATTGACGCGTTCGTCGTGCTCGGCATAATGGATCAGTAACGGCGCCTGGATACGGGCGGCCTCGTCGGCGCTGGGCTGAGGGCCATAAAAAGGCACTGCGGCGTCCAGGTCGGCGCGTCGCGCGGCTAATTTTCCGACCACCCCGCCGCCATAGCAGAAACCCACTGCGCCGTACCGACCGCCATAGCGCGGATGCGCTTGCACATGATCGACAGCCGCAAAAAGGTCTTCGTGCGTCTTGGCTTGATCCAGCTTGGCGAACATGGCGCGAGCCTGGTCTTCATCATTGGGGTAGCCGCCCAATGGGGTAAGGGCATCGGGCGCGAATGCGACATAGCCTTCCACTGCCAGACGGCGCGCAACATCCTCGATATAGGGGTTGAGGCCCCGATTTTCGTGGTACACCACCACGGCGGGGAGCTTGCCGTCGCCCTGGGCGGGCAGGGCCAGATAGCCCTCTATCGTTCCGTTGCCCTTGGGCGAAGAAAACTTTTCGCGGCTGATGGCGATGCGCTCATCCGACTCGGGCACCTGCACTGCCCACGCAAAATTGGGTTTGAGGCTGTCGAGCAAGGCCGCGGCAGTGAGGCCGCCGACGGCATAGCGCGCCGCTTTTTGTAGAAACGCCCGGCGATCGAGGGCGCCGTGCACGTATTGGTCGAACAGTTTCAGGACGTCGGGGTGGAAATCGGAGGCTTTCTTGCGGTTCATGGAGGTACTCCGGTGTAGCGTTTGGCCGGCCGTATCCTGCTGCAGGACCACCCGTTTTGTTGCCGGCCGTACGCGTTTGGACGACGCGGCTTACTGCCGCAGCATGCCGTCGCCGTCGTAATCGTGGCGGTCGAAGTCGCGCATTGTGTGTGCGATGAACTCGTCCAGGGTCAATTCGCCGTCGTTATTCGCATCAACCGCGTCGAATTGCTCGGGCGTCAGGACGGCGCCGGCTTCGGCCCTGCTTAGGCGCTGGTTGCCGTCGGTGTCCAGTTTCTGAAATGATTCGCGCATGAACTGTTCGTACTCTTCTCGGCTGATGCCGCCGTCGCCGTTGCGGTCAAGCTTGGCGAAGTGTTCGGGGGTAAGCTCGGCTTGCGGCCCGGACGGCGCCTGCGCGTGGACTGCGCCTGCGAGCGCCAGTGTTAGGCCGAAAGCGGCGGTAAGCAGCGGTTTGATCGCGATGTTCTTCATTATTTGCACCCCATCCGGTTTCCGATATAGCCGCCTGCGCCTATGCCCACGGCGGTGGCAGCCGTACGGCCGGTGCCGCCGCCAATGGTGCTGCCCAGCAGGCCGCCAACGACCGCGCCGCCCACCGTGCCGGCGATACAGTTGAATTCGGAATTGCTTGAGCGGCCATGCGAATTTGACGGCGTCTGGCATGCAGCCAGCGCGCCCAGGCCGGCCAATGCCAGTATCAGGGTTATTTTTCTCATGTCTCTTCCTGTGGGAGATTCGTCGCCGGCGGCGTGCTGTTTTGCCGGCTTATATCGCCGCCGGTGAAATCGGCAGCTTACATTCAGCTTTATATACGAAAATAGGGCTTGAAATCAAAAGTTTCCGGCATCCATCCAATCTACATACGTGGGAGTCTTGGCCTTAACAACTGTTCAATTCTCTAAGCTTCCCGTCGTGGTAAGGTGTTGGAGGAGTGCGGCGTTGCGCCCGCGCGCTACGGGAGGAAGCCGGATGAAGAATATAGGCGAAGCCGCTGACGCCTCGGGCGTTACGGCAAAAATGATACGCTATTACGAAAGCGTTGGGCTTATGCCCGCCGCAGAGCGTTCTGCGGCGGGTTATCGTCTTTATGGCGAGGCCGATGTGCAAACACTGCGATTCATACGCCGCGCGCGCGATCTGGGTTTTTCTCTGGATCGCATTCGTACGCTTATCGGGCTTTGGAAGGACAGGGAACGCAAAAGCCATGACGTGAAACGGCTGGCTCACCAGTACATTACAGAGCTGGACCACGATATTGCGAAGCTGCAGTCCATCCGCGACCAATTGCAGGTTCTGGCCAACTGCTGTCATGGTGATGATCGTCCCGACTGTCCCATACTCGAGGAGCTCTCCAGCTTCGATACCCCCTGAAAAAGAAGGTGATTCCATGGGTTTACTTATAGACGGTCAGTGGACCGACCAATGGTATGACACGAAAAGTACCGGCGGACGCTTTGTTCGCACTGAAACACAATTTCGCAACTGGATCACGCCGGACGGCTCGGCCGGCCCTTCGGGCGAAGGGGGGTTCCAGGCCGAGGCGGGGCGCTATCACCTTTATGTTTCCCTGGCCTGCCCGTGGGCGCACCGCACACTGATTTTCCGAGCCATCAAGCAACTTGATTCGATGATCACCGTTTCAACGGTGAACCCCCTCATGGCCCTCCACGGCTGGACATTCGACCCCGAAGAGGGCGTTGTGCCCGACCACGTCAATCACGCCAGTTACCTCCATCAGCTGTACACCCTGGCGCAACCAGGGTATACCGGACGCGTCACCGTGCCCGTGCTGTGGGACAAGCAGCGACGCACCATTGTCAACAATGAGTCGTCCGAAATTATTCGCATGCTTAACAGCGCCTTCGATGGCGTGGGCGCGGCTGCCGGTGATTACTACCCCGTCGAACTGCGTGCCGAAATCGACGAGATGAATGCCCTTGTTTATCCCAATATCAACAACGGCGTGTACCGCGCCGGTTTTGCCACGACTCAGGAAGCGTACGAACAAGCGGTAGGCGAACTGTTCGATGCGCTTGAAAAAGTCGAGCGCCGGCTGCTGAAGCAACGCTATCTTGCCGGCGCAACGCTTACCGAGGCCGATTGGAGGCTATTTACGACGCTGCTGCGCTTCGACCCGGTTTACCATGGACACTTCAAGTGCAATTTGAAGCGCCTCGTCGATTTCCCGGCGCTGTGGGGATACACACGCGAGCTGTACCAGTATCCGGGGGTGGCCGACACGGTGGACATGCGGCATATTAAAGCTCATTATTATCGTAGTCATACCCAGATTAATCCGACAGGTGTGGTGCCGGCGGGTCCTCTCATGGATTTCGAGGCGCCGCATCAACGCGAACTCGTTTAGCTGCGCGGCCATCCTCTTGCCACAAAGAGGCAATCGTTCCGTGGTTGGCCGGCGTCGGTACGAAGGTTGCTGGGTTCGTAACTAATACTGATACCCAGTGCCTGCGGCAGGCCCGAGCAGGCGGGTTGCTGCTGCCTGAATTACGAGTAGGAGAGCCATAAATGCAGAACCACATGCTTTCAAGCGCCCTTCGGTCCGAACGGGAACCTGGAAAAAATCCCAACCCAAACCCTGAGCAGAACGAGGGCAGCGACGAGAGCCCTCGAAGGCGGATGCCGCCGGACAGCATTCCCAACCCGTTGCCGGGGGTCGACCCGCAGCAGACTCCGGGAATAGACCATCTGCCCGCTGAATGGGACTAACAAGAGGTTTCCCAGAGTCGGCACACGGCTTGCTTGCTTAAAGATCGTTGGCGTCCATTCGGGACGCCATATGGCGATACAAGGAGTAATCATGGCCCGTAATTCTCTACGCGACGACGTGTCTGAGAAGCGTGACGAAGTCGCTTCCAACATAAAAGATCTGATCAGCAGCGCCGACGACCTGCTACGCTCCACAGCCGCCTACAGCGGCGCCGAAATCGAGGCGGCTCGCGACCGCCTTAAAGTTCAGCTTGAACTTGCCCGCAAAGAAGCGGGCAGTTATAGGCAGAGCCTCAAAGAGAGCTATCACGCGGTTTCACGCGCTACCGACGAATGCGTCCACAAGCACGCCTGGACGGCCGTCTGCGTCGCCGGCGTCATCGGCTTGTTGATGGGGAAATGCCTGTCTTCCGGCCATTCTCGGAGATAGGCAATGAGCTCAAATCAGCGAACCGATGACCCGGGCCCGGGTAGCAAACGCCCGCAGGACAAGCCCGCTTCGGACGAGCATTTCGACGAAGATAACGCGACGCGAAAAAGCGGACGTTGGGGTAGCGAAGAGCCGGCTTACGGTGAACCTGAGCCGGCTCGGGCGCATGACAGCAAGCGGCCCAATCCGCAGGGGCCGGAGTACGAGGAAGGAGGCGCCTATCCGGGGCCTTCGCAAGATAGGAACCCCGGAGGGTCGCCGGAATCGATGCGCAAGCCGGATAGCCTCGGCAAACCAGAGCGGCATGAGGCCAGCGCGCAGGAACCGCAAAAGCGAACGGTGGGAAACCGCCCGGCCGATCCGAATCGTATGGGCGCCGACTGGAACCTGTTGCCTCCGGGGATATCAGACGAAGACGCCAAGGATCCTGGCAACATGGACACCGGCAAAAACAGGAAGTAAGGCGGCAAGGGCCCCGACTGAAAAACACGCGGGTTAAAGGGCCCGACTGAAAAACAAGCGCGGCAAAACCCCCGGCCTGCAAAACATCAATATGGCCGGGGGGCTTTAACGGGTCAGTTCTTTGCGGAAAGCCAAGCGCAACGGCTTGCGAGACGAGGCATAGCCTTGCCAGGGATCGCCTCCTTGTTCTTGCCGATACTCCAGCGCATTTGCGATATTGAACCGCGCGCCGCGCAAATCATGCTGCGTGTCCAATTCCTCCCACGCCACCGGCATGGACACCGGTGCGCCTTCCCGCGCCCTGGCAGAAAACGCCGCGATGGCGGTGGCGCCCCTTCCGTTGCGTAAATAATCGACGAAGACCACCCCTTTGCGGCGCGCCTTCGAGACGCTGGCTGTGAATTGACCAGGTGCTTCACGGGCCAGGTAGGCGGCCATGGCGCGAGAAAAATCCTTTACGGTGTCCCATGAGTGGGCAGCCTTGATGGGCGCAACCAGGTGCAGGCCCTTGCCGCCGGTGGTTTTCAAATAGGGGACCAGCCCAGCGTCTTCCATCAAACGCTGGACCAGGCGGGCGGCGATGACCACGTCCGCCCATGGAATGTCCGGGTCCGGGTCGAGGTCAAGCGTGATGCGATCAGGCTTTTCGAGGCGGGGCAGAGACGAGCCCCAGGTGTGAAATTCGATGACCCCCATTTGTGCAAGTTCGAGCAGGCCTCTTTCGTTCTGAACGACAATCTCTTCGTCATCCAGCTCCACGCCTTCAGGCGGAGTTCCGTGCAGGTGCTTCTGAAAGAAGCAAGTGCTGTTCGTACCGCGCGGGCATCGCAAGAGCGCTATACGCCTGTTTTCAAGATGAGGCAGCATCCACTCTGCCGCCGACGCATAGTATTCAAGCACGTCGAGCTTGCTGCGATCAGGCTTGGCATAGACGATGCGATCAGGATTGGTGATTTTTACTTCGCCCAGACGGGTCGGTCCGGTGCTGGGCGCTGCATCTTGCCGCTTGTGCCTTGTGCGTGTGCGGCCTTTATCAGCAGGCTCGTCGGCTTCTATGGCATCCAGCGGGGTGGCCGTTTCTCCGGTGATGGCCGAAGCCGGCTTATCCTCTCTCAAGCCTTGGAACGAGGCTTGCCGCAGCAAGCCCTCCTGCGTCCAGCCGCCGTACTCAACTTCGACGATCAGCTTTGGGGTTACCCATTGGATGGCGCCGCCGCTTCTTCCATAACGTCCTCGGCCTTCAGTGGACGTTGAAAATGGGCTGGTTTTGCGATGCAGCGCCTTAAGCCGGTTGTGCAAAAGCTCGAGAGACTTTTGCTTGAAGCCCGTTCCGACCCTGCCTGTGAACTTCAAGCGTTCGCCGTCGCGCAGGCCCACCAATAATGCGCCCAAATATGATCGGGAGCCCGACGGCTCTGTATAGCCACCCACCACGAATTCTTGTTGAGGTCTGCATTTAAGCTTCAGCCACGTGGTGCTGCGGCCTTCGGCATAGAGAGAGTCTTTCTTTTTGCAAATCAGTCCTTCGAGGCTCAGTCGGCAGGCTTCGGTCCAGGCGGATTCGCCTTCCGTGTCACTTGAAACGTCCAGCGTTTGCGTGAGCATGATGGGGGCATCGGCGGGCAGCGGTTCGAGCAACTCGGCAAGCCGTTGTTGCCGTTCCGCCAGAGGGAAAGCGCGCAGATCGATGCCGTTCCAGTAAGGCAGATCGAAAGCGACATAAACGAGCTCGTTCGAGCCGCCGTCGAGCGCCTGCTGCAGGGTCTGGAAGTCGCTGATGCCCTTATCGTCGAAGCAGACGACCTCTCCATCGATCCAGCCATTGCCCAAGGCAAGATTGGATAACTCTTCCGCAAGGTTTTTCATGCGGACGTTCCAGCTCTTGCCGTTGCGGCTTAACAGGCTGGCCTTGCCGTTTTCCAGGCAGCACAGTATGCGATATCCGTCATACTTGACTTCGTAGGACCAGCCCCCGCCGGCCGGAGGCCGATCGACAAGCGTGGCCAATTGCGGAGAAATAAAAGACGGCATTGCGGTGGCTCGCGGCTTGGCCGCCCGTCGTTTCGGCCGGTCGTCGACGTCGAGTGGGGCGCTCTTGTTCGCGCCCCTGCCGGAGGTCTTGCCTTGGCTGTTGCCACGACTGGGAGACGAGCTGCCGGGCAAGCCGTCCCGCTCGGCATCGTGACCGGGCGCGGCATGCTCGTCGTCCAGCTTGCGCAATAGCCATTGGTTAGCTTCTTTGTTTGTGCGCACCAGCAGCCATTGGCCTTGCAAACCCCCGTCCAGGTTGAATTTCAGGTGGCCCTTGGCGAGCGCTTGCGCCGGATCGGATTCCGGCGTCCAGTTGCCGCTGTCCCAGATGTCGACGTGGCCGGCTCCGTATTGGCCTTCTGGTATGTCTCCTTCGAATGATCCATATTCCAGCGGATGGTCTTCCACATGCACGGCCAGGCGCTTGACGGTGGAGTCTAGCGACGGTCCTTTGGGCACAGCCCAGCTTACCAGCACTCCGTTGACCTCCAGGCGAAAGTCATAGTGCAGGCGGCGTGCTTCATGGCGCTGTATGACGTACTGGGCAGCGCGTTGCCTGGGCTTTTTGGGTGTGCGACCGCGTGGCTCGGCTGTAACGTCAAAGTCGCGTTTCCGTTGATATGTTTGCAAAGGATTCTTCAACAAAACCACCTCGCTGGAATTGGAACCAAACTAACCCGGCCGGACCGGCCACCGGCCTTGATGGTTCAAGCACTTTTGGTCCGTGCTTGGCCGGAAGCTGCTTTCCCGGAAGAACGAGCCGCTTTCTTGGCGGATGTCTTTTTCGCTGTCGATTTTGTGGCTTTGCGTGCAGAGGCGGTGGTTGTCGCCGCCTTCTTGGCCGATTTGGACGACTTCTGCGACGAGCCCGTGCGTTCGTCTATGCTGCGCTGCAGCATAGACATTAAGTCGATGACCTTGCCGGTCTTGCGTCGAGGCGCTTCATCAGCTTCGTCCACCACATGAGTTTTGCCGGACTCGATCTTTTCTTCGATCATGGCCATAAGGTCATCCCGATATTCGTCGCGGTATTGATCCGGGTCCCAAGCTTGCGTCATATCTTCGAGCAAGCGGGTGGCCATCTGCATTTCCTTGGCGTTTGGCGCGTGATCTTTACCTTGAGGGATGTCCAACTCGCCGGCATCGCGGATTTCGTCGGCATAACGCATGGTGACCAACATCAATACTTCGTCCAGCGGAAGCATGGCGGCCAAGTATTGCCGCGAGTGAAGTACGACCGAGGCCAGCGCCAGCAAGCCGCTTTTACGCAGAACTTCGCGAAACAAGGCATAGCCCTTGGCTCCCCGCTTGTCCGGAGCCAGGTAGTAGGGCGTATCGAAGTAATAGAGGGGCACTTCAGAGGCGGGTACGAAGCTCAGCACGTCGATGGACTGGGTCGCGCCCGGCTTTGCCCGCTTGAAATCCTCGTCGCTTAAAAAGACATAGTCGCCTTTTTCGTATTCATAGCCTTTTACGATGTGCTCTGCATCAATGGGCTTGCCGGTGTGCTTGTTGATGCGTTGGTAACCAACGGGCGCGTTGTCCCGCCTGTCTATCCAGTCAAAATCCAGGCGCGTGACGCGGGTCGCCGCATGCAGCACGATGGGAACATGGACCAGGCCGAATGTGATGGCGCCTTTCCAGATGACGCGAGCCATATATAGGCCTCTTTGCAGTATTTATATCGTGCAGAAAGTAGCAATTTGTGTGCCTATTTGCTTTATGGCCGCGCGGCGGCCTGGGGCTCAGGGGTGGTTGCCGCCCTTGCCTCGGGTTCGGTTGCTTTAGGTGTCCTTCCCCTTAGGCGGGCTTCAGTGATCAGGTACGCAGGCAAGGCCAATGCCAGCGGAACAACACAATACAGAACGCGGTAGGTCAATACGCCCGCCAATACTTCATGAGCGGGCATCGAACCTGCGAGCGCTCCAACGAAAATTGCCTCGGTCACGCCAAGGCCCCCCGGAATGTGGGCAATGACGGCGGCGATGCTGCAAAACAGCAAAATACCCAGCACGGCCGTGTATTGCACTTGTTGCCCAAGCAGGATGTAGATGATGCCGCCCATCAATGACCAGGAAATGCCTGCAAGGATGCATTGCGCCACCGCCAGTCTTATGGGAGGAAGCTCTATGCGATGGCGGCGTATCCTCCATGAGCGGCGGCGCGAGAAGGCGCACAGGCCCAGATAAAGGCCTATGCCGGCCAGCATGGCAAGGCCAACCAACTGCAGTGCGGCGCGGCCCAGGTCCCAGGCTCCCGGCAGGGGTATCGCGCCAATGATGAACAGCACGCCGGCCAGCCATCCGTAGCCGATCCAATTCGTCAAGGTGCTGAAGGCGACGACTTTCCCGGCGATGGCCGCGCGCACCCCCAGGCGGTGATATAGGCGGAACCGGATCGCCACGCCCCCCACGAGCACTCCGAGGTTGAGATTCATGGCGTAACTCAATGACGAGACACCCATGACCTTCCACCAGGGTAGAGGAGTGCCTGCGTAGCGCTTGGCCAGCAGGTCGAAGGTCGTATAGACCAGATGAGCCAGAACGACCATGCTCATTGCAAGGGCGAGAGTCGGCGTTCCGATGGTTGCGGCCGATTCCAGCACCGCGGCCCAGTCCAACCTGCGTGCGAGATTGAATAACAGCACAATCACCGCCAGGACCATGATGCCGGTCAGCACACGCGTCACTATCGGCCATGGGATGCGACGCAAATGTGTTCTGGCAAAGCTGATATTCATGCCGGCTCCTGGGTGCCCTCATCGGCGATAGTATCGACGCCCACAGTCTCGAGGCGCGGCTTGTGGGCGGGCAGGCTTCCGGCCCAGGCTGGAAAGCGACGCAGAAAATGAAACACCAGCACACTGGTCCAAGGGCGGCGAAGCCAGCCGCGCTTGACACGGGGCTGGGCGATGCGCCGGCAGTGCCGCTCGATGAGCTGCTCGAGATTGTCGCGCAGCACGCGGTTGAACTCCTGGTCATGTATGACCACATTGGCCTCGAGGTTCAGGGCCAGGCTGAACGGGTCCAGGTTGCTGGAGCCCACGGTGGCCCAACGTTGATCGATGCACGCGACTTTGCCGTGCAAAGGCCGGTCGCAATACTCGTAGATGACGACGCCGGCCGACTCCAGGTAGTCGTACAGCATTTCCGACGCTTTCTGGGCGAATCGCATATCCGGCTGGCCTTGCAGAATAAGCCGCACCCGTACACCTCGCCGCGCGGCCGCGACGAGGTCGCGCAGGAGGCGATAGCCTGGGAAAAAATAGGCGTTGGCGATAAGCACATCTGTCTGCGCGCCTCGTATGGCGACGCGGTAGGCGCTTTCTATGGTGGTGGGGTTGGTGTCATTATCCCGCACGATCAAGCGCCCGCTGGCATCGCCCGTGGGCGGCGCCAGCTTTGCGGGCCGGCGCCAGCGCCGCCTGCCGACGTGCGCCGCTTTCAGCATCCCGCGCACATAGTTCGCGATATCCGTTGCCAAAGGGCCTTGCACTTCGACGGCATAATCCTGTTTGGCCATGGGGCCGAATTCCTGCAGATGGTCGATCGAGAAATTGATGCCGCCAATGAAGGCCAGTTGGCCGTCAATGGCGACTATCTTGCGATGCATGCGACGGAAAAGGTTGGTGCGAACCCCGAGTAAACGCGGTCGGGGGTCGAATACATGCAGACGCACCCCCGCGTCGGCCAGCCCCTGTATGAACTCTTCGGACAAGGAGTCCGAGCCATAGCCGTCCACAGTGATGTCTACTTGCACCCCGCGGTTCGCTGCATCTATTATGGTTTGCCTTAGCGCGCGCCCGACCTTGTCGTCAAACAGGATGAAGGTTTCTATCAGAACTTCAGATCGGGCTTCGGCGATGGCCTGGTTCACCTTTGGGTAGTAGGCCTCGCCGTTTTCCAGAAGCAGGAATTCGTTGCCGTCGCGCCACGGGCTGTTCATACGTCCACCTCCGCAACCAGGGGCAAGTGGTCCGACAAGCCGTTCCATGGCCGTCGCGCCATAGGCACCGGCCGGTGCCCGGAGATGTTGCCCACATAGATGCGATCGAGCCGCAGGAAGGGGCACTGGGCCGGAAACGTTCGGATCGGGCGGCCGTGCGCATGCGCGAAGACGTCCACGAGCCCGCAACTGCTCAGGTGCCGGCCTGCCTTCAAACGCCAGTCATTGAAGTCGCCCGCGACGATAATCGGCTCGTCGGCGGGAATGTCGCTGTGGACCAATTCACATAGTCGGCGCAGTTGCCGGCGCCGGTGCGCCTCGCGCAGGCCCAAGTGGACGCATATCGCGTGCAGTCGCAAGCCGTTGTCAGGCGCCTCGAGCACGCAATGCAGAATGCCGCGCGCCTCGTGGCGGTTGACGCTGACATCGTGATTTTCGTAGGCGGAGATGGGGTATTTGGACAGCACCGCATTGCCATGGTGGCCTGCCGGATACACGGCATTGCGCCCATAGGCGAAATCCGTCCAGATGGTGTCGGCCAGGTATTCATAATGTGAAGTGGTGGGCCAACCGTGCAGCCGCGCCGCGTGGCGGTGGTTTTCGCCCAGCACTTCTTGAAGGAAGATGACGTCGGGGGCGGTGCCGCGGATGGCCTCACGTAGTTCGCTCAATATGAAGCGCCTGTTGAATATCGTGAAGCCTTTATGAACGTTCACCGTCAATACTTTGACGGTCTGCCCGGATCCTTCGCGCATGCAATGCTCCATCGTAGCTGTATGCCCAGTCTCAAAGCAATTTTCATACCCGTGCCGAAGAAGTGCGTGCGCCCACCACCATTTCGGTTGCCCAGTTGAGCAGTATCGAGGTGTATGAGCGTTGGGCTTCTTTTTGGGTTAACGCATGATCTGCGTCGTCGACGGTTCGGTGAGTAAGAGAATGCGCTACGCGGAAAGCCGTTCGGTAGTTCATGATGGTGGAATGCGGCACGAAGTCGTCGTGCTCGGCCTCCACGATCAGGACGTCGCCTGCGAAACGGCGGCACGCCGCCAAAGCCCGGTTGTCGTTTGGCGTCACTGTGCTTTTCCGGTAGGCGGCAAGGCTTTCGCGATTGAGTTGCCGCTTTGGCAACATCCATTCGTCGTCGCGATACAGAGCGGGCACGTGCAGGGCCAGCCATTTTACCGACCGCATGCTGGTCAGGATGGCGGCCAGATAGCCGCCGTAGCTGCTGCCCACCACGGCGATGGCCGAAGAATCGATCGCGGGGTGGGCCGCTAAAGAATCATAGGCGGCCACGACGTCGCGCAGGTTGTCCTCGCGCGAAACCTTCATCTGCTGCTCCAGCGTGGCCGCATGTCCGCGCAAATCAAAGGTAAGGCATACGCAGCCCAGGCCGGCAAGCCCGCGCGCCCGTCGCAGGTCGAAGTCTTGACTGCCGCCCCAGCCGTGTACGAACAGGACACCGGGCACTTTATTCGACGGCTCAAGAAAAGTACCAGCGATATTCTGTCCTTCGACGGGAATCAGGATGGTTTCACTAAGGGTGCCCATGAGGTTCGATTGCGCCGTATTTGGTGATGAACCCGGTTGCCGGGTCGTCGCCCTGATAGATGATTTGAACGGTGTCGGGCGGCCGATAGCCCTTGCCGTAACGTTCGCAGGTATAGGCCTTGGCCACGGCGCGCTTGGGCTCCGCCCGAAAAGCCCCCAGCGCGCAGGCTTCGGCAAAGCTTGCGCCTCCCGCGCGCCAGCTTTGCTCCAGGACGCCCATCTTGATGCGTCCTCGCGCATCTTTGCCTCGAGCCACGTCGTAGTTGCGCCGCGAGGCGAGCAAGGCGGGCCAGCAGCGCTGGGCCGCCGCATCATACTGGCGCGCCAGACGTACAGCTTGACGCTGGGGCTCGTCCAATGGCAATGCCATCAAGTCCTCGTAACCGCCGCGTACGCATAGCAAAGCCGATCCGCCGTAAACCGGCTGTGCTTCGTTGTCGGGTGTGAGCGACTGAGTGCCTACGTACGACAACTCCACGCCCCCGGCACGCGCCTGACCCACACTATAGGTTTCTACGTCTTGAAGATGCTCCTCCAGTACCAAACCCCACTTGGCCAATTCATCGTCATTCTGGCCCGCCAGCGCTTGATCGAGTTGGCGGCGGTCTGATATTACGAGCTGGCCGCGGCCGCCGCTAGCCTGGACCGGCTTGATGCGTATGGGCCCAAGCGCCAAAAGCCGAATTCCCGCGAGCCTTGCGTCTGTCATGCTGAACACGGTGATGCCGGCCAGCGTAGCGTGCGCCACTTGCTGCCCGAAGTCATGGCTCCAACCCTCGGGGGCCGCAGCACCCGGATTGAGCAAACCGTGGGTGATCGCCTTGGTCGCAACGAACTCATAAGGGACGAGACCCCCGAACAAGTCTTCGGCGTCTTGAATATCCTGAAAGTAGGGCGGAGCGCCGTGCATCGCGTTTACACGCACCAGGGTCTGTGCCGGCACATAATAGATGCCGCCGGAGGAGAGCATCGCCTCAGGCTGATAGTCCTGGACGAAATCCAGTTGCAGCACGTCGGCGAGCTTGCGCGCCAGTGCGTCTTGCGAAGCTACTTCGTGGCGTGAGCTGTTTTGCCGCCGTGGAAAAGCGACAGCGATACGATATTTGGATTTCCGAGCGGCAAGATGTGGTGTGGCTGCCATGCGGCGCTCCTGCGGTTTGTAAGTGCAAGCCACTGCAAACGGCATGCCCGGACTTCTGCGGCCGGTGCACGCGCAAGCGCTGTTTCCGCTCTGGTCCAGAACTCTTTCTGGCGCTATAGTGTCGTGGATGAGATGGCTTTGGCCCGTCGTTTGCGGTCTCGCAGCCACCTGGCTGTTCGCACCCGGCCTATGCCCCATACCGATTTTCGTCCTACAGGAGCGCAGGAATGGATCTCGACGCCTTGATGTTGTCCCGCATTCAGTTTGGCTTCACGATATCCTTCCACATCATCTTCCCGGCCATCACCATTGGTCTTGCCAGCTATCTGGCTGTGCTTGAAGCCTGTTGGTTGCGCACATCCAACGTTACTTATCGCAATCTCTATCATTTTTGGGTGAAGGTCTTCGCCGTCAACTTCGGCATGGGGGTCGTATCGGGGGTCGTCATGGCCTATCAGTTCGGCACCAACTGGAGCGTTTTTTCAGAGTTTGCCGGAGGCATCACCGGCCCATTGCTGGCATACGAAGTGCTTACCGCCTTTTTCCTCGAGGCCGGGTTTCTGGGGGTCATGCTGTTTGGCTGGAAGCGCGTCGGGCCGGGGCTGCACTTTTTCTCGACTGTCATGGTTGCCTTGGGCACCTTGATTTCCGCTACCTGGATCCTTGCCTCCAACAGCTGGATGCATACCCCGCAAGGCTACGAAATCATCAATAACCAAGTCGTGCCGGTCGATTGGCTGGCCGTCATATTCAACCCGTCTTTTCCATATCGTCTGGTGCACATGACCTTGGCCGCATATCTGGCCACCGCCTTAATGGTGGCGGCTTCGGCAGGTTGGCATCTATTGCGCGGCAATGATAATCCCGCTGTGCGAAAGATGTTGTCCATGGCGATGTGGATGCTGCTTCTCGTGGCCCCTTTGCAAGCGGTGGTGGGAGACTTTCACGGCCTTAACACGCTCAAGCATCAGCCGGCCAAGATCGCGGCCATCGAGGGCCACTGGGAGAACAAGCCCGGCGAAGCAGTTCCACTGACCTTGTTCGGCTGGCCGGACATGAAAGAGGAGCGAAACCGCTTTGCGGTCGAGATTCCCCATTTGGGCAGCCTCATCCTTACTCATAGTTGGGATGGCCAGTTTCAGGGGCTTAAAGAATTCGCTCCTGAAGATCGGCCCAACGCCACTGTGGTGTTCTGGACCTTTCGGATCATGGTGGGGCTGGGGCTGCTGATGATTGCATTGGCAGTATGGGGCGCTTGGGCGCGCTGGCGCGGCAGCCTTTACCGTCAGCGCGCGCTGCATAGGTTCGCACTATATATGGGAACCTCTGGGCTCGTGGCATTGCTTGCCGGCTGGTACACCACCGAAATCGGTCGGCAGCCATGGATCATTTATGGCGTAATGCGCACCGCTGATGCCGTTACCCCGCATAGCGCATCCGAGGTCGGGCTGGCGCTTGCCCTGTTCGTCATCGTGTATTTTATTCTGTTCGGTGCGGGCATCGTGTATATCTTGCGCCTGATACGCACGGGGCCGCAAAGCCATGAACCTCAAGAAGGCGGCCCCGGCGAACGACGCACACCCGCACGGCCGATGTCGGCTGCGGACGAAAGCAAGGCCAATGTGGAAAGGGGATAAGACATGGGGATCGATCTGGCACTGCTATGGGCGATTATCATCCTTTTCGGCATACTCATGTATGTCATCATGGACGGCTTCGATCTGGGCATAGGAATATTGTTTCCGTTCATGCCCGACGCCCATGATCGTGACGTCATGATGAACACCGTTGCTCCAGTCTGGGATGGCAACGAGACGTGGCTTGTTTTGGGGGGCGCGGGCTTGTTGGCCGCCTTTCCGTTGGCCTATGCAGTGATTTTGCATGCTTTCATGCTGCCCCTGATCTTCATGCTGCTGGGTTTGATATTTCGCGGAGTGGCTTTCGAGTTTCGTTTCAAGGCCGAGCCCGCAAAAAGGCATTGGTGGGACAAGGCCTTCATCTTCGGATCGTTCTGCGCCACGTTTTTCCAGGGAGTGGTGCTGGGCGCATACATGAATGGGCTCCCGGTGGTCGACCGGGGCTACGCCGGCGGAGTGCTCGATTGGATTACGCCGTTTTCCATTTTCACCGGGCTGGGCCTGATCGTCGCCTATGCGCTGCTGGGCTGCACCTGGCTCATTGTGAAGACAGACGGGCTGCTGTATGACCGCATGCGTTCGCTGGCCCGCCCGCTTACCTTTGTATTGCTGGGCGTTATCGTGGTGATCAGTATCTGGACGCCGCTGATCCATGAGTCAATTGCCGATCGCTGGTTCAGCCTGCCAAACCTGTTCTGGTTCGCGCCGGTGCCGGTACTTGTGGCGGTATCGGCATACTACTTGCTGCGAATGCTCGGGCGCGAACCGCATTCGGGGCCTTTCTTACTGACGCTCGCGTTAATTTTCTTGGGGTATAGCGGATTGGGCATCAGTATTTGGCCCAATGTCATTCCTCCGGACATCTCCATTTGGGAAGCTTCGGGGCCTGCGCAAAGCCAGGGCTTCACCCTGGTGGGCGCCTTGCTGATCATACCGTTCATCCTTATGTACACCGGATGGTCGTACTACGTTTTTCGTGGCAAGGTCCGACCGGGCGAGGGTTACCACTAATGAGCGCTCCCGATGAGCGGCAGCGGCAATGGGCAACACGCCTGGGATGGATGGCGTTGTTCTGGGTTCTAGGGGTGGCGGCCTTGGGGTTGGTGGCCTATTTATTGCGGCTATTCATGAATTGGGCGGGATTCAATTCATAGGCCTGTGTTGTTACATTCTCGATACTAATACTAATTTGATCGAACGCGTTCACGCTTTACTATTCACCGGAATAAGGACATGTCGTCGTGTCTGATTCAAACCTGTCTTTTTCATGATTAAAACCTCACGATTCCTTGGACATTCCTCGGCCGCCTTTCGTTTGGCGCGGTCGATCGTCAAAGCGGCTCCAACATCCGCCAGCGTATTGGTCATTGGTGAAAGCGGCACAGGAAAAGAAGTGGTTGCGCGCGCCATTCACGGACGAAGTTCGCGCCGCAAGCAGCCCTTTGTAGCCATCAACTGCGGCGCAATCAGTCCCTCGCTGGCCGAAAGCGAGCTCTTCGGGCACGAAAAAGGCAGTTTCACGGGCGCAGTCAGCAGTACCGAAGGCTGTTTCGGACGTGCCCACATGGGTACGCTTTTCCTGGACGAAATTACCGAAATGCCGTTGGCCATGCAGGTGCAGTTGCTGCGTGTACTCGAAAACGGCACCTATCACAGTGTCGGAGGCTCCGAGCAGAAAAAAGTGAATGTGCGCATTATCGCTGCAACAAACCGCGACCCCAAGTCGGCGGTCGAGGCCCGCACCTTCCGATCCGACCTGCTGTACAGGCTCGCGGTGTTTCCCGTGCGGGTGCCGTCGCTACGCGAACGCAAAAGCGACATTCCCTACCTCGCCCAGCGGTTTCTCCAAGAGCTGAACGAGCACGAGGGAACGAATAAAGTGTTTGCACCAGACGCCTTGTTTCACCTGGAAAGCTATCATTGGCCTGGAAATGTCCGCGAACTCAAGAACACCGTCATGCGGGCGTTCATCCTTGCCGACAACCAAGTCGAAATTCCTCCATTGAACGCCGACGCGAAGCCTGGGCGGCCCGACGTCAAGCATGGGTTGCTTAAAATTGCCGTGGGCACGCGGCTTGATTCGGCACAGCGTGCCATTATCATGGCTACTCTTGATTACTACGGAGGCGACAAGCGTCGCACGGCCATCGCGCTGGGCATCAGCCCCAAGACTCTATACAACCGGCTTGAAGAGTTCCGGAAACAAGGCTATATGTTTCGAGCGGCGTAGAGGCTTTTGGGTTGCCGGCAGGCGTGGGCGCCTCAGTTGAACAGCGACATTACAGCGATATTGATGCCGTAGCCACCCAATACCAAGAAGATGAATAGCAGGGCCGCCAGCAAAATCGGCCGCAGGCCCGCTTCGCGCAGCGACGCTATACGTGTGCGCAGGCCCAGCGCGGCCATGGCCATGGCCAACAGGACCGCATCCAGGTGCAAGATGCCTTGCACCACCGGGGCGGGCACAATCTGCAATGAGTTGATGCCGGCGGCCGCCACAAACCATACTGCGAACCAGGGCACAACGACACGCCCCCCTGCGGCGCCCCCGGTTTTGCGAGCTATGGCAAGCGACAGCAGCACCAGGAATGGCGCAAGCATCATCACCCTTATCATTTTTTCAATGACGGCCGTGGACGCCACGGCGTCGCTGACGGCTGCGCCGGCCGCGACGACCTGGGCGACTTCGTGGATGGTTGAGCCGACGTAGATACCGAAGGCCTGTTCCGTCATGCCCAGAAGCGGATATAAAAAAGGATAGGCGAACATGGATACGGTGCCGAACACCACGACTGTGGCCACCGCCACGGCGACATTGTGGGCATGGCCCTTGACGACGGGTTCGGCGGCCATAACGGCCGCCGCGCCGCAAATAGCGCTGCCCGCGCCGATGAGCATGGAGGTTTGTTTGTCCAGGCGGAAGACCCGGGTACCGACAAGGACCGCCAACATGAAAGTACAGCCCACCACCAGGGCTGCCACCAGCACGCCGCTCCAGCCGACTTGGGCGATATCCTGAAAAGTGATACGAAAGCCGAACAGGACGATGCCGGCTCGCAGCAGGATGTTCTTGGAAAAATCGACCCCGGCGCCTGTGCGAACGGCAATGGCCGGAAAGAAAGAATTGCCCGCCACCATGCCCAACACGATGGCCAAGGTAAGTGCACTAACGCCGGCCTGGACAAGCCACGAGGTTTGCGCCAGGAGGATGGCCGCCGCGGCCAGCGCCGCGGTAAGAGCCAGGCCTGCTGCCAGACCCGGGCGGGTCAGCGGAGCGAAGAGGGTGGAGGATAGGGTGGCGGACTGCGTCATGCGAGGGAAGGCCTGTAAAACGTTACATCAATTCAAGGCTTAAGCTTATAGATTGCAGTAATATGAGTCCAATACCCATTTCTCAAGAATTCATGAGTTAAATTCATAACCTATAGCCATGCGCCTGAATCTTCATCTGACTCGAGTTTTTTTCACAGTGGCAACCCGCGGCAGTTTCTCGCGTGGCGCAGAGCTGTTGCACATCAGCCAATCGGCAGCGTCCAAAGCCGTGCGCGAACTCGAAGACCAGCTTGGCCTGGCGCTGATCGAGCGGGGCGGGGCGCGAGGAAAGGGGGGGCGCGGCCTGCGATTGACCGAGGCGGGGCGGGCGCTGTACGAGCACGCCCGCGGTATATTCGCCCTCGAACGCGCCGCCCTGGACGATCTTGGGGCTCGCACAGGCATGCAAAAAGGCACATTGACAGTGGGCGCCAGCACCACGGTGGCGGGCTATTGGCTGCCCGCCTACCTCGCATTGTTCGCCGATAATTTTCCCGATATCGACCTGCATGTCGTGGTGGGCAATACAGCCGTAATCAGCCAGGGCTTGCTCGACTGCGAAGTCGACGTCGCCGTGGTCGAAGGCGGGGTGAACGACCCCGGCATCAGCTCTTTAAGATGGAGGGAAGAGTCTCTTCTTCTGGTGACCGCGCCGGGCACGGACATGGCCGGCGTTGAAGAGCTGGATTCCAGGCGCTTGAGCCGTGCCCGGTGGCTGGTGCGCGAGCCTGGCTCGGGCACGCGCGAAGTGGCCGAACGCCTGCTGCGCGCGGAAGGCGTACAGTGCGACCGCAGTGTGGAAATCGGAAGCAACGAGGGCATTGCCCGCTCGGTGGCGCAGGGTCTGGGTGTTGCAATGCTGCCCGAAGTGGTGATCCAAGACTTGCTCGCCCTGGGGCGTCTGGCTACCATGAATACTTGCAAGGCCGGCGGGTATAAACGCCCTTTATTTCTTCTTAAGCGTGCGCAACGGCCTTTGTCTCCGGCGGCCAGCGCATTTTCCAGCATCCTTCAAGAGCACGAGGCGCCCATATATCAGGGCGCCAAAGGGCCGGAAGGCACACTATGAGCAAACCCGCAACAGTAATCCAAGGCAATCCAAGGGCATCGGTCCTGTCCATTCTGCGGGCGCGCTGGCTGTGGATCTTGGTCGGATTGTTGCTGTGTCTTTTGTGCTTTCATGTTTACCAGGAAATCCAGTCCGGAAACCGGGCCATGAAGGGTGCTTTTCTGGGTGGAATGGCCGCGGCCGGCGCGACAACGCTGGGTACCTTGCCATTGCTCTTCGCTCGCACGTATTCTCAGCGTTTTATTGACACCATGTTGGGCTTTGGCGCCGGAGTCATGCTGGCCGCCAGCGGGTTTTCATTGATCATACCGGCCCTCAATGTCGCCGGTGAGCAGGGGGCTGGCTCTTGGGGCGCAAGTGGTTTGGTCGGTTTAGGCATATTGCTTGGCGCCGGTGTCTTGTTTTTAATCGACAAGCTCACGCCGCACGAGCATTTTGTCAAAGGGGTCGAAGGAGGCCGCGCGCGCGCAATGAGGCGTGCCTGGCTGTTTGCACTGGCCATCATGCTGCATAACTTCCCCGAGGGTCTGGCCATAGGCGTCGCGTTTGCCGGTACCGATATCATTGGTGCGCAATCGCTTGCAGCGGGCATTTCCATTCAGGATATTCCAGAGGGCATGGTGGTGGCCCTGGCCTTGTGTTCGGCGGGTTACAGCCGCTGGCTTTCAGCCGGCATCGCGGTGCTGTCGGGGCTTATCGAACCGCTGGCAGCCGTGCTGGGCGTCGTGCTGCTGGGCTTGTCGAATGCCTTGCTGCCATGGGGCCTGGCAGCTGCCGCCGGCGCCATGCTGTTTGTCATCAGCCACGAGATCATTCCTGAATCACATCGCCAAGGGCATGAGGCCTGGGCCACTGGCGGCCTCATGATCGGCTTTGTGCTCATGATGGTGCTGGATACCGCCTTGAGCTAGTGTGTTCGGGGTCGGCGCCGTCAGCGTACCAGCCGGGCGCGCAAGCGTGCTATTTCGGTTTCCAGGTCGTCCATGCGGCGCAGCAAACTTAACGCCAGCGTTAATCCGCGCGTGTCGAGTTCGAAATCGTCGCGCAGCCGGCGGGCCTTGCGCGCCATTACGATGCAATGGGTATGAAAAAAATAATTGTCAGCATCGGTGTTCGATGGCTCGATGATGCCGATCTCGATGAGTTCGCGCAGCTCTTGGGCGCTTAGGCCCGAAACCTCGACCACATGTTCGAATGAGCAGATATCCGAGGTATTGAGCCAGATGCTTTCCGTGATGTGGGTATTCATGAGCGTGCTCCCAGGTAGGAACGGGGGTTGAAGCTGGATTCGGCGGCAAGCTGCTGCAAAAGCTCGCGTTCGCGTGCCGAGGGCTTGGCGGGAACATCGATCTTGATGATGGCGTACAGGTCGCCGTGCTTGCCCGATGCGTCAGGGAGCCCCCGCCCTGACAGGCGCAGCTTGCGACCGGCGACCGTGCCTTCGGGTATCTTCATTTCCACGGTGCCTCCTGGTGTAGGTACTTCGACCGTTGCGCCCAGGGCGGCCTCCCATGGAGACAGAGGAAGATCGATGTAGAGGTCGCGTTCGCTCACCCGGTACAGCGGGTGAGGCTGGAACTGCATCGTGACGTACAGGTCGCCTGCCCGACCGCCGTTGAACCCTGGTCCGCCCTTGTTGGGCAGACGCAGCCTTTGGCCGTCGGAGGCGCCCTTGGGCACCCGGATACGGTAAGTCTTGAGGCTGCGGCGTGGCATGCCTTGCGCATCGTAATCGGGCAGAGATATTGTCAGATCGGTCTCGGCGCCGTCATAAACCTGTTCGAGGGTGACGGGCAGGGCGGTTTCAAAATCCTGGCCATTTAAGGGGCGGCGTGCGCGAGCCTGCTGCTCGGCCTGCTGGGCGGCGGCGAATGCAGCCATCAGGTCGGCCAGGTCGACGTCGGAAAAATCGGCCGACTCTTCATGAAAATGTTGCTGCCATTGATGTGGCGGAACAAAATCCTCGCCTTGGGGGTGTCGGCCCAGGGCGTCGTACGCCGCTCTTTTTTCAGGGTCCTTCAATGTGGCGTAGGCTTCGGCCACTTCTTTGAACTTGTGATCGGCGTCGGGTTCTTTGGAGACGTCGGGGTGGTATTGGTGCGCCAGCTTGCGATAGGCTTTTTTGATTTCGTCCTGCGAGGCATCCCTGCCGACGCCAAGCACTTTGTAATAGTCAACGTATTTCATGCGGGCTCCGAGAAACAGACCACGGCTTTGGCGACGATTTTCCCTGGCGCTTTGGGAATGGCCGGAAAGCCCCGACTGTATTGCATCAACATCTGTCACCAAGATTACCAATAACGCATTGCATTGCAAAGCATGCAGTGCTCATTGCGCGGCGTCTTGAGAGCAATGTGATTCCGCCACCTCATTGCTGGCCGCGGGTACGGCGCTTGCTTTGTAGCTTGTGTGGATGCATGAGCCCAGAGGCAGGTGAAAGCCCGGACCATCTGCCTCATTGGCGGCGCATGCATCCGCGCGCGTGTTTCGAAGGACGCGGCAAGGTGCACGCGGTAAAAACAAGCCGATAATTTCTAACAGGAGTTCAAGCATGAACAAAGACACAATTGAAGGTCAATGGAAGCAGCTATCAGGAAAGGCCAAATCGGCTTGGGGCGAGCTTACAGACGACGAGTTGGCGAGAACCAAAGGCGATGCCCAACAGCTGGCGGGCCTGATACAGGAAAAATATGGCAGGACCCGCGAGGAAGCCGAGCGTGAGGTAAGTGAATTCTTCGACAACAATCGTTGACAGAGAGATAGCGTCGGCGCCGGCGTTTTGCCGGCGTCCGGACACTCCCGCATTGGGGCCGCTATGTTCAGCGGCGTCTTGGCGGCCAACGTGGCTGCGGGCAAGGTACCGCGGCATATGCGTTGGCCGCCTTGCGTTTCATTATCAAGGAGACTGACAAATGGCCAAGAAAGACCCACCTGGGAAAAAGGCGCAGGCAGCGGAAACCGGATACAACCTGACGGACAGCGGCCCAGCCAGTGATCCGGCCGTTGGCAAGGGATCAGGCGAGGGCGTGGCCAAAGCGGCCGCCGTCGGCAAGCTGGCTTCGGACATGCCTTATAACCCCAACAAGGAAGCCGAGCATGGGCATGCCAATGCTTTGGCGCCTCCAGAAGGCGCGTCCGTGGAACCTGCCTCGCGCGACGCCACGGGCAGCACCTTGGCGGAGAAAAACCACACAGAAAAGTATGGCGGCCCGGCCGAGCCCGGGGTGAACGCCGCGGGCGGCTGCCTGGAGCGTGTGCGCGCCGATCCGGAAGGACAGGCTCTTACCACCAATCAAGGCGTAAAGGTTTCGGACAACCAGAATTCTCTGAAGGCCGGTTTGCGTGGGCCCGCCTTGTTGAAGGACTTCATACTGCGCGAGAAAATCACGCATTTCGACCACGAGCGCATTCCCGAACGGGTCGTCCATGCCCGGGGATCGGGCGCACACGGCTATTTCGAATGTTATGAGCCTTTGACCGCATTGACGCAGGCATCCTTGTTTTCTGAGGCCGGAAAAATCACCCCTGTGTTTGTGCGGTTCTCGACGGTTGCCGGAGAGCGCGGCTCTAAGGATACAGCGAGAGATGTGCGCGGCTTTGCCGTCAAGTTCTATACCGACGAAGGCAACTGGGATCTGGTGGGCAACAATATGCCGGTGTTCTTCATTCAGGATGCCATGAAGTTTCCGGACCTGGTGCACTCCGTCAAGCCAGAGCCGCATCACGCGATGCCCCAGGCCGCTTCCGCCCATGACACGTACTGGGATTTCGTCTCCCTGATGCCCGAGTCGACCCATATGCTGATGTGGCAGATGTCCGACAGGGCGATCCCCCGAAGCTTTCGCACGATGCAGGGGTTCGGCGTGCATACCTTTCGTTTCGTCAATGCCGATGGCGAGTCCATCTTCGTTAAATTTCATTGGAATCCCAAACAAGGCACGCACTCGCTGGTGTGGGACGAAGCGGTCAAGATCTCAGGGGCCGATCCCGACTACAACCGGCGGGACCTATGGGAGGCCATCGAGGCCGGCGCATACCCCGAATGGGAGCTATGCGTGCAGACTTTTTCTGAAAGCGACGCTGAGAAATTCAGTTTCGACGTGCTGGACTCGACCAAGATTGTTCCAGAGGAACTCGTCCCATTGCAGCCGATAGGAAAAATGGTGCTGAATCGAAATCCCGACAACTTTTTTGCCGAGACCGAGCAAGTGGCTTTTTGCGCTGCCCATGTTGTACCGGGCATAGATTTCACCAACGACCCTCTGCTGGCCGGGCGTATCCACTCATACGTGGACACGCAGATCAGCCGCCTGGGCGGGCCCAATTTCCATGAGCTGCCTATCAATGCACCCCTGGCTCCGGTGCAGAACAATCAGCGGGACGGCATGCATCGCCAGGCGATCCATCGTGGTCGTGCCGCTTATGAACCCAACTCTCTTGGCGGCGGCTGTCCCTTCCAGGCGGGCATGGAAGGCTACGTGTCGTTTCCCGAGCCTGTTGAGCAGGATGAGGTACGCGGCAAACCGGAAAAATTCGCCGAGCATTACAACCAAGCGACACTCTTTTATAACAGCCAGACTGAAGCTGAGAAGCGCCACATTGCAGCGGCTTTCCGTTTCGAGTTGAGCAAGGTGACGGTGCCGGCGGTGCGCAGGCGAGTGGTAGCCATGCTTCGCAATGCGTCCGAAGAGCTTGCGGCCCAGGTGGCCGACGGCTTGGGCATGGAGCTGCCCGAAGCCATGCCTTCCGCCTTAGCCAACCCTCCCAAGCCGGAAGTGGAGTTATCACCTGCGCTTTCCCTCATGGCGCGCCCGGGCGAAGTGGGCATCCAGGCCCGGAAAGTAGCCGTGCTGGTGGCCGACGGTGTAGATGGCAAGGCTGTTTGGGAAACCGCCCGTGTGTTGCAGGAACAGGGGGCTGTCGTTCGCTTGGTCGGCCAGCACATTGGCGCCGTCACGCAGCAGGGCGGTCCAGCCATTGATGCCGATGCGTCCCTTGAAAATCATCCGGGAGTCTTGTTCGACGGAGTCATCGTCCCGCCGGGTGGGAAGGCGGCGCAGATACTGGCTGCCGACCCCAAGGCACGTGAATTCATCACTGACCAGTTCCTGCATTCGAAAACCATTTGGGCTTCGCGGGATGCAGAGGCGCTGTTGCGCCTGGCCGGTATCAGCCCTCAGGACGAGACCCTGCCGGGTGTTTTCGTAACGAACAAAAGCGATGCAAAGGCGATTCAGTGTTTTGTCTCTGCCTTGGGGCATCATCGGCATTTCGAACGCGAGCGGCCCGCCACAGCTTGATGCCGAGCCTGCCAGATTGGCCGTCTCGGCAGGCAAATAGCGTGTGGCGGTTGCGGCAGGCAAATAACGGGTGAACAATAAATACAACCGCCGGCCCGCTGTGTTCCCGTAACCCCGCTTCTTCCGAATCAAAAGTTTGATTTTTATCAAAATCAACTTTGCCAAGAGCATTATCATGCATTTAATCGTCATTGCATGAATCAAAGTGCATAAAGACGAAAGGGCGGGAATCCATCCCGCAAATGCACGATGAAAACTTTGGGGCGGCAGACCCCGTCGGGAGAACATCATGAGCGAAAGCGAAGCCATCCGCGGCACAAATTTTGTGGAAGTCAATTATGACGAAAAAATCCCCAACAACGTCGATCTGAGCAGCGACCTGCAATTGCAACGGGCGCTCGAATCCTGGCAGCCCGACTACATCGACTGGTGGAAAGAGGCCGGCCCCGAGGGGTTTCACGACGCCGAGGTTTATCTGCGCACCGCCGTGGGGGTTGATCCCAGCGGCTGGGCGGTGTTCGACCATGTAAAGATGCCGGACTATCGCTGGGGCATCCTTCTGGCTCCCAAGGAAGAAGGGCGCACCATCCCCTTTGGGCGTCATAAGGGCGAGCCCGCATGGCAAGAGGTGCCGGGTGAGTACCGCTCGATTTTGCGCCGGCTTATCGTCGTACAGGGCGACACCGAGCCCGCATCGGTCGAGCAGCAGCGCTATCTGGGTCAGACGGCGCCATCGCTATACGACTTGCGCAACCTGTTCCAGGTTAATGTGGAAGAGGGCAGGCATCTCTGGGCCATGGTTTATCTGCTGGTCAAGTATTTCGGCCGTGACGGTCGCGAAGAAGCCAAGGGGCTGCTCGAGCGTCGTTCCGCGGATGAGAACAACCCCCGCATTCTCGGCGCGTTTAATGAACGCACACCCGACTGGCTGTCGTTCTTCATGTTCACTTACTTTACCGACCGCGACGGCAAGATGCAGCTTGCCTCGCTGGCGCAATCGGGCTTCGACCCTTTGTCGCGCACCTGTCGCTTCATGCTGACCGAAGAAGCGCACCACATGTTTGTCGGCGAAACCGGTGTGGGCCGCACCGTGGAAGCCACTGTCAAGGCCATGAACGCCGCCGGCATCAAGGACCCACACGACGTTGAAGCCATCCGCGCCCTGGGTGTGGTCGATCTGCCGACCTTGCAGCGCAAGGCCAACTTCCACATGTCGGTGACCCGCGACCTGTTCGGTTCGGAAATCTCCAGCAACGGAGCCGAGCTATTCAGCGCGGGGCTTAAAGGCCGCTACGAGGAAACGCGCATCGACGACGACCACGTGCTGACCAACGACACCTACCCGGTGATGACGGTGCGCGACGGGGAGATCGTTACCGAAGAGCAGCCCGCTCTGGCAGCGATCAACAGCCGCTTGCTGGATGACTACATCAAGGATTGCCAGGGCGGCATCGACCGCTGGAACAAGGTCATCGCCAACGCCGGCGTCGACTTCGCCTTCACCCAGCCGCACAAGGGCTTCAATCGCAAAATCGGTGAGTTCGCCGGGCACCACATCACGCCCGAGGGCGAAATCATATCGGCGGAAGAGTTCGAGGCGCGCAGGGATGAGTGGCTGTGCAACGAGGCGGACCACGACTTCATCGATTCGCTGATGAAGCCGGTATACGAACCGGGCAAATACGCCAGCTGGATCGCGCCTCCGCGAGTGGGCATCAACAGCAAGCCGGGTGATTTCGAGTACGTGAAGATCTACGATAACGACGCGGCTTCCGGCGACTGAAGCTTGGCTTGATGGTGTTTTGAACAGGGGCGGGGGATTCTGACCCGCCCTTTGGTTTGTTCTTATTGCGTGGGGTTTGTAGTTACGCCGCGCATGGCAAACACATCGCAGCACGGCAAGCTCGCGACACATTGCAAGGTGATCGTCCTATAGCTATCGCCCGTCACAATTTCCAATGCTCTAATCAACGCCCCAATACCAGACATAACGAGGCGTGGGGCGGAAGAGGTATTTTGGGCGACGTCCGACCAAGCCGAGCACCGTGGCAATTTCGGGGAGGCAAGCCCGGAACTGTTTGAGCGGGCAAGCTTGGCGGACCATGGTCCGCCGCCCGCGAGTTTTTCGGGGGCCCGCCGAGGGGCGCTCCGAAATTGGCAGGGTGGGAGGGAAGCCCGGCAAAGCCGGGCCGCCGGGAGCGGCGCCCAAAATACCTCTTCCGCCCCACGCCGCTTCAAGAACCCAACCAAAAAACGGCGCTTCGCATCGAGCAAATAAGCCCAGTAGCAAAGCGCCGCATGGTAAGCGCGTAAAACAGCCAGGAAGTATTACTTATTCGCCTGCGCCGCCTCGCGTTCTGCAATATTGGCCAGGACCTCGGCACCCCGGTTGGCCGCCGACAGCCCCCGGAACAGGAAAGTAAGGTTGACCACATCCTGCATTTCCTTCCAGGTGGCCCCCGCCCGCCGAGCCGCCATGCCATGCAGGATGGCCGCATCGCTAAGCGTGATCAGCAGCATGCCAAACAGCATCAGTTGCGTCGTTTTTACATCGAAGCTTTCTGGGTACATCGCGTGTTCGCGCATCTGCTCTTGAAGATCGACCATCTTCGGGTCGAGCGCGCCCGTGACGTTCATGCGCGCCTCGATGCGGGGCGGCACGAAGCCCAGCAGTTCCTCATAGATTTTGCCGCGCTCTTCGGCGCTTTTCTTGGTGTCGGCATACTCGCCCATGGACTCGCGGACAATATCGAGGTTGATTCGTTTAGGTAGCATTTCAGAAGCTCTTTATCAGTTGGTTGAAACAGGAGAGGGCGAGTGCGTCCATGCAGACACGACGTCTTGCGTGGTGCATACCTCGCCGAACAAGAATTGCATATTCATCAGGCTGGCTTCGTGCAGGGGGGGCGTATGCGAAGCCACCGCATCCTTGGGTACAATGCAGGTATAGCCTAGAGAATGGCCTTCGCGCGCCGTGGATTCAACGCATATTTGCGTTTGCACCCCGGTAAGCACCAGCGTTTCGACATTATGGGCGCGTAGCGCTTGTTCGAGATCAGTGCCCGAGAACCCACTGTAGTTATGCTTGGTGATGACTTTTTCGCCGGCGTCGGGACGAACGCAAAACCAGTCGGCGCCCCAGGTACCGGGCTCGCAGCAGACAGCCGTGATGCCCCGTTGCCTTAGCTTGCGCAGCATCGACGCGGGAATGCGTTCGTGTGAGTAATCGGCTGCGATCCAGATAACAGGCACCTTGCGTGAACGGGCGGCCTGCACCAGGCGCGTGAGATTCTCGCAAATGCCGGCCGCCGCCGAAACGTCTTTGCTCATGACCGTGTCGATATAGCCGCCCGGCGCGCAAAAATCATTTTGCATGTCGATGACGACCAGCGCCGCCGCGTCGGGCCGCAAGGCTTCGTCAAGCGGGCCGTCTTGCACAGGATGAATTGCGTTCATGAAGCCCCCTACAATGCCCAGTACGATCCGCCCATGCCGCAGCGCATGGGCACAGATGGAACGTAGAACACGCTTTCAGCTTTGGAATTGCCGTGCTCGGCCGCTGCGCCCATGGCTACCAGCCAGGCAAGCAGCTCGCCGGCGCCGCCATCACCGCCCGTGAGCAGCTTTTCGAAGGTGGTTTCCTGGCGGACCTTGTCCAGGTCGCCGGATTCGAGCATTTTCATGAACCAGCGGTCGAACTCTTCGTGCACGGTGAAGTAATCGAGCCCGCCCGGGTCGTGCGAGAGACCGCCGGTGGCCATGAGCACGACGCGCTCATCGGATGGAAAGCTTTCAACGATGCGGGCGATTTGCGCACCCACCTCAAGACAATGCGACGCGCTGGGCATGGGCGGCACGATGCAGTTCATGTGCACCGGCACGAAACGAACATCGTATTTGGGAAACAGGAACATCAGGGGCACCGACCAGTTGTCGTCGAAGAGAAGTTCTTCGGCGAAGGCATGGTTGATGCCGGCTTTGGCCGAGTCGCGTACCAGCGCACGCCCCAGCTCGCGATGCCCCGTGATCTGGTAATCGGGCACATTGAGCCAATCTTTGAACCAGGGCGCCGGACCCTGCCAATGGTCGCCGATGCCGACGCAGAAGTCGGGCACGTTTTCCATGGGGAAATTGAGCAGGTGGTCGTTGGCCACGCCAATGACCACATCCGGCTTGAGCTCTTCCATGCGGCGGTGGAACTCTTGATAGCCGGCAAGAACCCCATCTTGCTGATCTTTAGGGGCGCGGTCTATCCAGCCGGTTACGCCGGGCGCGTGGGCAATGCCCAAAGTAGCGACGAGCTTTGCCATGTTTATTGGTTCTCCGAAACGATGCCCATCTTTTGGGCGTATAGCTGGGCTGCATCACTGTTGTTGTGGTTGTAGCCGCCGCCCTTGAAAAGGCGGCTGATCTGGGGCAGAAAATAGGGGTGCACGCCCATGCGAGCCAGGCCGGCGATATCCATATTGCGCCAGGCCTCGCGTTCGGGCTCGGTAAGGCCGTAATGCTGCATCGATGCCTCGATGTCTTGCTGGAATTGCTGGTAGCGATCTTGGTCGCGCCGCAATTCGAACACCATGCGGTTTGACGGCAAGGTGCGGTCGGTGTCCTGAATGCCCATCGATATTCCTTTTAAATTTCGATTTCATAGGATAATATCGATTAAATGTAGTTGGGTTTATAATCGCTGTCAATCCGTAGGGCCACCAATAACAGTACCTTTTCCCATGTCCAAGGCAGATTCCACACCTACTCTAGCCAGCAGTATCGCCGCCCTGCTGCGCGAGCGCATCGCGCATGGCGAATTTGCGCCTGGCGCCAAGCTAAGGCTCGATGAGTTGCGAGCCATGTTCGGCGTCAGCCTCAGCCCGCTGCGCGAGGCCTTGTCGCGCCTATGCGCCGAGGGCTTTGTGGCCATGGAGGATCAACGAGGCTACCGCGTGGTGCCGGTGTCGCAGAATAATCTGGATGAGGTCATCCGGTTGCGGGTGCAGTTCGAAAGCTATGCTTTGCGCGAAGCCATCAAGAAGGGCGACGATGCCTGGGAAGGAGAAATGCTGGCATCTGTGCACAGGCTCAACAAAATAGAACGCGAACGCGTGGATGCTCAAGGGGTCAGCCAATGGGAGCAGGCGCACACTGTTTTCCACCGGAACCTGATCTCGGCTTGCGGCATGCCGTTGCTGCTGGATTTTTGTCAAACACTGCACGACCTCAACGACCGTTATCGCCGCATCTTCCTGTCGGCCAACCCCATCGACCGCGACGTGCGGCAAGAGCATGTCGACATCTGCACCGCCACGCTCGAGCGCCGTGCCGACGACGCCTGCGAGCTATTGCGCTTTCATGTGGAACGCACGGGGGCCAATGTGCTGAAGGCCCTCGTGCAGTAGGCGCGTGCTGCTATTTGTGCACGCTGAGATCAGGCGTCGCCCATGCCCGCGGCGGGGTCTTCTCCGCGGCCGGCGAACACATGTTCTTCGATACGGCGGCCCACGTCGGCATCGATGTTCTTCCAGTACTCGAGCGCGCGCTCGAGCACGGGGCTGCGCACGCCGCCCAGCAGGCTGCCGGCCACCTGGTCGATCAGCTTGTCGCGCTGGGCGTCGTTGAACACCTCGCGCACCAGTGTGCCCGGCTGGCTGAAGTCGTCGTCTTCGGCATGCAGCGTGTAGGCCGAGCGCACCATGTCGCCGTCCGATTCCCAGCCGTCAGGCACCGGACCGGTATCGTCCGCCCACGCGCGGTCATGGCTGTTGGGCGCATACACCGGCGCGTTGCCGCTATGGTGATAGGCCATCTGGCCATCGAACATATAGGTGTTTACCGGCACTTTGGGCTGGTTTACCGGTAGCTGATGGAAGTTGCTGCCGATGCGGTTGCGCTGCGCGTCAGCGTAGGCGAAGGCGCGGCCCAGCAGCATCTTGTCGGGCGACAGCCCGATGCCCGGCACAGTGTTGCCCGGCGAGAACGCCGCCTGTTCGATCTGGGCGAAGAAGTTGTCGGGGTTGCGGTTGAGCGTCATCGTGCCCACCGGAATAAGCGGATAATCTTTGTGCGACCAGGTTTTGGTAAGGTCGAAGGGATTGAAGCGGTAGGTCTTGGCGTCGGCGTAAGGCATCACCTGCACCGACATCACCCATTTGGGATATTCTTCGCGGGCGATCGCATCGAACAGGTCTCGGCGATGGAAGTCGGCATCCTTGCCGGCCATGTCGGCGGCTTCCTGGTTGCTGAAGAACTCCATGCCCTGTTGGGTGTGAAAGTGGTATTTGACCCAGAATTTTTCGCCCTTGGCGTTGACCCACATATAAGTATGGGAGCCGTAGCCGTTCATGTTCCGCCAGGTGCGCGGAAGGCCGCGCTCGCCCATCAGGTACGTGACCTGGTGCGCGGTTTCGGGGTTGCTGGACCAGAAATCCCATTGCATGTGATTGTCGCGCAGGCCCGAATCGGGCAGGCGTTTCTGGCTGCGGATAAAGTGCGGGAATTTCATGGGATCACGCACGAAAAAGATCGGCGTGTTGTTGCCCACCAGGTCGTAGTTGCCTTCGGAGGTATAGAACTTGAGCGAAAAGCCGCGCACGTCGCGCCAGGTGTCGGGGCTGCCCGCCTCGCCGGCCACGGTGGAAAACCGCGCCAGCATTTCGGTTTTACAGCCTTTCTGGAAGAGGGCGGCACGGGTGTAGGCCGAGACGTCTTCGGTGGTTTCGAATACGCCGAAAGCACCCGCGCCCTTGGCATGAGGTTGTCGCTCGGGGACTTTTTCGCGATTGAAGTGGGCCATTTGCTCGAGGAAATGCACATCGTGCAAAAGCAGGGGGCCGTCGGGGCCGACGGACAAGGTGTTGCGATCGCTTTGCGCCGGCGCGCCGGAGCCGGTCGTGGAATGCCTGGCCAGGTCTTTGCTGGAGTTGCTCATACGGATTCTCCTTGTGATGGGCTTCCGGCGCGACGGGATGCCGAACAGGCGCCGGATCAACATTCACTATAGTCGCGCTCCAGACCGCTGCCAATAGATTGCTCGTGACAAATTATGGTCGGCTGATGAAGAGGGGCGGCTTCCGTGGCCGCGCCACGGCCTCTAGCCGAGCCGAATGGCCAGGGCCGCCAGCGTCAGCAGCAATACCGGCGTGGTCAACACCACGCCGACGCGAAAATAATATCCCCAGCTTATCAGCATGCCCTTGCCCGCGAGCACGTGCAGCCACAGCAAAGTGGCCAGGCTGCCGATGGGCGTGATCTTCGGCCCCAGGTCGCTGCCAATGACGTTGGCGTAGATCATGGCCTCGCGGATCGCGCCTTCGGCCTGGCTGGCGTCGATGGACAACGCGACGATCAGCACGGTCGGCAGGTTGTTCATTACGGAGGAGAGCAGGGCGGCAAGTAAGCCGGCGCCAAAGGTGGCCGCCCACAGGCCGTGTTGCGCGCAGGTATCCAGCAAGGCCGCAAGATGAGTGGCCAAGCCCTGATTGCGCAGGCCATAGACCACCAGATACATGCCCAAGGAAAACACCACGATCTGCCAGGGCGCCTCTCGCAGCACCTTGTGCGTATCGATGACTCGGCCGGAACGGGCCACGATCCAAAGCGCAAAGGCCGCCGCCGCGGCCACGGCGCTGACCGGAACACCCAGCGGCTCAAGGCCGAACAGGCCCGCCAGCAGCAGGGCCAGCACCAGCCAGCCGGCGCGAAAGGTGCGCCGATCGCGGACGGCGCCGGCTGGCGGACGCAGCCGTGATTTGTCGTAGGTAGCAGGCAGGCTGCCGCGAAAGTACAGCACAAGCACCAGCAGCGTAACCGCCACCGACACCACGTTCACCGGCGCCATTACTGAGGCGTAGCGCCCGAACCCGATGCCGAAGAAATCCGCCGACACGATGTTGACCAGGTTGGAAACGATGAAGGGCAGGCTGGCGGTATCGGCGATGAATCCGGCCGCCATCACGAAAGCCAGCGTGGCCGCGGGGCTCAGGCCCAGGGTGACCAGCATGGCCATGACGATGGGCGTCAGGATGAGGGCGGCGCCGTCGTTGGCGAACAGCGCCGACACCATAGCGCCCAGCAGGACGATGGCCATGAACAGGCGCCGCGCCCGTCCGCGCCCCCAGCGCGCAACGTGCAGGGCCGCCCATTTGAAGAAGCCGGCTTCGTCCAGCAGCAGGCTGATGACGATGATCGCGATGAAGGTGGCCGTGGCGTTCCAGACTATTCCCCAGACCACTGGAATGTCCGAGAGCCGGACGACGCCTGTGGCCAACGCCAGCCCCGCGCCGATCATGGCGCTCCAGCCGATGCCCAGGCCTCGAGGCTGCCAGATGACGAGAACAAGGGTCAAAATAAATACGGCTGAGGCAATAATCATGGTTTTTGCAGCGGAGGGGATAAAGATAAATTCCATACCATGGCGGTTACTTTCCTAGTTAAAGGGCCAGATTGTATGGGATAATCAAAAAATGTAGACAAATCAAGCTCGTGAATCGTCTTGCTTTCACGCTTTATCGCACATCAACATCCAGGCCAGAAAATATGGAAAATGGGAAGACCCTCTCACAGACTATTGCTGATCAACTAGCTGAGGAAATTGTTCTGCGTCGTATTTTGCCGGGCGCGCGCCTGGACGAGCAATCGCTCGCGACTCGTTTTGGGGTTTCACGCAGCCCGGTACGCGACGCTTTGCGCCAGTTGGCTGTGACGCGACTGGTTCATTACCTGCCGCGGCGCGGCTTCTCCGCTGCGACAATAAAACCTTCGGAACTTGATGAACTATTTGAAGCGGCCGGCGAAATCGAAGCGTTGTGTGCCAAGCTATGTGCCTTGCGTGCGGTTCCGGCAGAACGAAAAAGAATAGAACGTACTCACGATGAGGCCAGCCAAGCTGCCGCAGATAATAATACGAAAGCTTATTCCCGGCTCAACGATGAGCTGCACAAACTGATTTATGCGGGCGCCCACAATAATGTTTTACAGGAGCTTGCCTTGGGAATGCGCCAGCGCTTGGCGCCATTCCGCGCTCAAGGGTTCTTCGTGTCTGATAACCGCATCGAAAAATCGAACCAAGAGCACGAAGAATTGGTTGCAGCCCTATTGGCGCAAGACGCCGAGGCAGCCGCGCGCTCTATGTACAGCCATGCCGCTAATTCTGCGGTGAACGTCTTGCAGCACTTCGAACACAGCTAATTAGACATACTTCTGTCGTTTTTCCTTGGCCCGCTGCCATTGTCACTGCGTGTCCGTGCGGCCCTCGATTGCCAGGTAGGAAGCATCGCCCCTCGTTGCTCCCACCTGGCGTTTTTTTTAAGAGGCCCCAAGTACTATCGTTTTCCCTTATTTCGTCGACATTCATTGACGGAAAGGACTCAATAAACTATTCTTGTATACAAATCAGATAATTTGAGTGCAGTAAAACACGAGGAGAGAGCGATGGGTTGGATCGGACTTGGCACTTATGACGATGGCGCCGGCTTGAAACCTGCTGTTGTAGTGGAGGAAAAGCTGTATGACCTGGAGCAAGCCGTTAAAGCGGGCGCTCCTTCTGTCAAGCAAGAGTGGCTCGCGCCGGATGGCGTTAAGGCAATGCTTACTAACTGGAACGAGGCTCGCAAGTGGATTGAAGAAGCGGAGCCCATCGTTATGCAAAAGGTTGCGGAAGGAGCCATGGTCCCGCTTTCCGGCGAGGTACGCGTGGCCCCTCCTTATGTGCCCCAGCGCATTTTTTGCGCGGCATCGAATTATGCCGAGCACGCTAGTGAAATGGGTACAGAGCTGGCCGCGAAAGCGCAAAGCAAGCCTTACATGTTCTTGAAACTATCCAATACGGTTATCGGCAATGGCGATACGATCCTGATGCCGCCGGAAACCCAGATGCTGGACTGGGAAATAGAGCTTGCGGCAGTCATCGGCAAGCGAGGGCGCCGAATCTCAGTAGACGATGCGCTCGACCATATCGCGGGTTATACGGTCATTAACGACATCTCGGCGCGCGACCTGAATGTGCGCTCGGATTATCCGTTCAAGCACGATTGGTTCCAAGGCAAATGTCATGACACCTTTGCGCCAATCGGGCCTTGGATCGTTCCCGCCTGGCACATTCCCGAGCCCCAGGCGGTTCATATGCGCCTTGACGTCAATGGCGAACCCATGCAGGAAGACACCACGGCCAATATGATCTGGACGGTCCGAGAGCAGATAGCCTATTTATCCACCATCGTCACGCTGGAGCCAGGAGACGTGATAGCTACCGGCACTCCGACGGGGGTCGGCATGGGGCGGGGCGTATATCTGAAAGCCGGTGACCGCCTGGTCGCCCGCATAGAAGGAATAGGCAGCTTGGCTAACGTAGTTCGGGCGGAGACGATGTAGTAAAGCAAATAGATGAAGCGGTTGTTGAATGGAAGGCGCTGAAGACCAGCGCCACGCATGCAGTGATAACCATAGCGGAGACAAGCAATGCACACCAACAAAACCAGACTGAGTTCCATATTGAAAGGCTTTACCTTATGTGCCGCCTTGGCACTTTCCTGCGCGCCTGCTGCGGCGCTGGAGAAGGTTACCTACAACATGGCATGGTTGCCGCAGGGCAGCTCAATCGGCGTCATCGTGGCACAGGACCAGGGAATGTTCGAGAAGGAGGGCCTCGATGTCAATATCGTACGCGGCTACGGTGGAAACCGTACGGCTAACGAGCTGGATCAAGGACAATATGAGTTCGGATATGTAGATCCAGTCAGTCTCATATTGAACCGGGCCAATGGCGGAAAGATTCGTATGGTGGGCGCCATGAACACCCGGTGGCCGGCCGGCATCTGTTTCGATAAGAAGCGCCACGACATCAAGGAGCTGGACGATCTGAATGGCTTGTCCATGGGAGGCGGCTCCGCCTCGCCGGTGCAGAATGTTGTGCCCGCTTGGCTCGAGCTCAATGGCAAGCCGCGAGACTTCATCCGCTTGCTGCGTATGGATCCCGCCGTCATCGATGCCTCCTTGGTCGAGGGGCGCATCGACCTTGCCGAATGCTGGTTGGCCAGCAATCGGGCCGTGATTCAAAGAAGGGCGGCGCAGGCGGGGGTTGAGTTAGGCTGGATTGACTACGCTGATTTTGGTCTCGATGCCTACGGAAGCGGCTTTGCCACAAGGGAAGAACTCATAGAGAAGAATCCAGATCTGGTCAGGAAATTTTTGCGCGGCGCATATGCCGGGTTCGAGTTCGCATTGAAAAGTCCCGAACAGGCTGCGCAGATAATGGTCAAGATGTTCCCGGTGGTCGATCCCGACGTCGCCCTGCAGCAGATCAAGGAAATGAACACTTTGGTCGTGGATGAAAGCGCGAAGGATCAGGGCTTGGGCTACATGAGGCCGGATCGCATGAGTTCCACTGTTCAGTTCGTGGACAAGGCGTTTGATCTCAAGGGGAAAGTCGAGGTTGACGATCTCTTCACCAATGCATTACTGAAATAGCGGAGGCGATATGCTGAGTCGTCCCAAGCCGCAGCGTATCGGGCACGTAGTCCTGAACGTTCGCGATCTGCGCAAGTCGGTCGAGTTCTATACGAAGATGGTGGGTCTGGAGGTATCCGACTATATCGAGGACCAAATGGCGTTCTTACGCTGCAGCACCGATCATCACGATTTGGCACTGGCACAAATTCCTCAGGATCATCCCTTATACGGGAGCACATACCAGCCAGGCCGCCCGGGGCTCGAGCATTTTTCGTATCAACTGGGTTCGCTTGCGGAAATTGAGGAGGCGGCCAAGTACTTGCAGAAGCATGATGTACCCATTGTCAGGGGCGTGGGCAAGCACGGGCCGGGCGAGAACCTATTTCTCGTGTTCGAGGATCCTGACGGCAACTATTGCGAGTTTTATGCCGAGATGGTGCAGGTCACGCCCGAACAGCCTCATACCCCCAGTGTGTGGCCTAACGACATACACGCCTTCGATCAATGGGAATTCAGCCGGTTCGTTGTACCGCCCCCAGACTGGGCGCCAACAAAGCCCGACTGATGGCAGTGCGGGTCACGCATGAAATACGTGACCCCATAGCCGCCTCTCGTCACCATAACAATAACTTCAGGAGACTTTCATGCAGCGATCGTTGAGGCGACGGATCGAATGGCGTGCTTATGTAGACCCCTTGGCGGTATTCATTGTGTTTGCCGTCTTGTGGGAGCTTGCGGTCGATATATTCAACATCAAGCCCTACCTGCTGCCGACTTTGTCAAGCGTGCTGCAAAGCATGTGGGACAACAGAGCCAATTTGCTGCTGCAATCGTGGATCACCACCCGGGAAGTTCTGTTTGGCTTTGCCGGAGCCGTGGTGGCAGGGGTGCTTCTTGGGGCGATCATTCATTCCTGGTCCTTCGTCAGGCGCACGCTGTATCCCTTCATCGTCGTGTTCCAGGGCATACCCAAGATCGCGCTTGCGCCGCTCATGATCATCTGGTTCGGATACGGGGAGATATCCAAGATACTCATGGCCTTCCTGTTCGCTTTCTTTCCGGTGGTCATTGCGACGATGGGAGGCCTGGCCGCAACGCCTTCCAATCTGATCGAGCACTTTCGAGCCATAAGGGCCCCGGGCTGGGTGATGTTCAAGCGGCTCTATGTACCTTCCGCTTTGCCTTCCATCATGGACGGATGCAAGCAGGCAATGCCGCTGGCCGTTATCGGCGCCATCGTCGGCGAGTTTGTCGGCTCAGAGCATGGTTTGGGCCATCTCATTTTGAATACAACGGCCAATGCGCGCACTGATTATCTTTTCGCTGCGTTGATCACTGTTTCGGCCTTGGCCGCTTTGCTTTATCTAGTGATCGAACTGATCGCCAAGCGGGTGTGGTGGCGCGGGCTTTGATCTACTTCCAAGCTTTCAGAATTTAATTACGACGTTATCTTATTCGCTCAAGGAGGCGACAACATGGCAAAGCTACGACACATCGCACTAGCTGTTTCTGACCCCGAGAAAGCAGCCCAGTTTTATAGCAAGGTTTTCGATATGGAAATTGTCGAACCCACCTATTCCCCCATCGCCGATGGCATCTATCTTTCCGATGGCGTCGTCTGTCTTGCGCTGCTCAAGTACAAGACCGACGAGGCGGCGGGCTTGGAGCGAGGTAAAGATTGGACAGGTACACACCATTTCGGATTCTGGGTCGACGATGTCGATGCCCAGAGGAAGGTCATCGAGGACAATGGCGGTACTTTTTTTCTTGACCTTCCGCACGATAAAAGCAGTCTCTACTACGAAATGAAGTTCCGCGACCCTGATGGGATCATCTTCGACATCTCGGAAGGCGGCTGGGTGGGCGCCAAGAAATAAGGAATGCATCTGTGACAGTCGACCATGCAGCACCCAGAGCCGAGCTTGCCATCCACGTTGTCAAGGTGGGCAAGACCTTTGACAGCCACGTGAAGATCCAGGCCTTGCAAGAGGTTAACTTCACAATACCAGAGGGTGAATTTGTTTCCATTCTCGGCCCAAGCGGTTGCGGAAAGAGCACGTTGTTAAGGGTCGTTTCCGGATTGCTTGATCCTGATGACGGCGGAGAAGTGCGTATATTCGGACATCGCCAATCGCACCGTGACATGTCCGATGACGTGGGCGTGGTGTTTCAAACTCACAATATGCTGCCCTGGGATACTGTCGAGGCCAACTTGCGGCTGGCTGCCGAGGTGCGAAAACTTCCTAAAAAAGAGCTTGACGAGCGCGTTGAGGCATTGCTTCCCGTGCTTAAGCTGGAAAAATTCCGCAGTAGCTATCCACATCAGCTTTCGGGCGGCATGCGACAGCGCGCCGCGCTGGGGCAGATTCTGGTTACGCGACCCAAGGTCCTGCTGCTCGATGAGCCTTTCGGCGCTCTGGATGCTCTTACCCGCGATCAATTGAACGTAGAGCTGCTCAGGCTGTGGCAGGAAATGCGTCAGACCGTCCTGCTGATCACGCACAGCATCGCGGAAGCTGTGTTTTTGTCAGACCGGATATTGGTTATGTCTGAACACCCCCGGACGCATCATCGAGGACATCAGGATAAACCTCCCGCGGCCCAGAGACCCCCGCGCCAGCAAGGAGGCAGTGGAGTTTGGGCGTTACGTCGCCCAGTTGGGACAGATCATGGGCGTCAATTAAAAGGCTACACGCCAATTCAATGGAGACAAGATGGACATCACTAGATTTCACGGTGTCGTGCCGGCAATGGCCACACCGTTCAAGAGCAATTACGAACTAGACCTCGCCAAGGTGGCAGAGCTTATAGAGGGCTATATCGCTGCAGGGGTGCACGGCATATCAGTGGCTGGAAGCCAGGGCGAATTCTTCTCCCTGACTGTAAAGGAACACTTGCAACTGCTGGAAAAAGCGGTTGAAGTTACGGACGCGAGAGTACCGGTTTATGCGGGTACCGGGGCGGTAACCACCAGCCAGGCGATCGAATTCACCAAGGCGGCTGAGTCCATCGGGGCAGATCTGGCACTCGTTATAACGCCATATTTCGCGCAACCCAGTCAAGAAGAGTTGATTGAACACTATGTCGCCGTGGCCAAGGCCACCAAGCTTCCGGTCATGCTGTACAACAATCCACCGCGTACCAGCGTGAACGTCTTGCCCAAGACCCTGACGCGCTGCATGAATAGTGCTGAGAACATCGTAGGCATCAAGGATTCGGCGGGCGATCTTACCCAGTCAATCGAATTCCAGCTTTTGGCCCCCAGGGGGGTCTTTTCCCGTCGTCATCAAAGAGGCCATGGCGCTTGCCGGCCGAAATGCCGGTCCCACTCGTCCGCCCATCATGCCCCTGACAAAGCAGGCACGCGCCGAGGTCGAGGCTGTGGTTCAACGAATTGCCATGTTGGCTTCCGAGGAGGGCGCAAGTGCATCGACACAGACAGGTTGATGAGGCCTGCGGCTACGGGCACGCAACCCAAGCTCTTTTGTCTTCGGCCTGTTAATGAACTACATGATTCCCGACTCGATATTGGATAGACTGTTTCGCAATGCGCGCACTCACAATGCCTGGACGGACGCCCCCGTTTCAGACGACGAGCTGCATCGTCTGTACGAGTTGATGAAATGGGCCCCCACTTCTGCCAACTCATCGCCGGCACGGATCATATTCTTGCGCTCCGCGGCGGCTAAAGCCAGGCTGAAACCCCACCTATCCGGCGGAAACGTAGAAAAGAGCATGGCCGCTCCGGTCACCGCCATCATCGGCTACGACACCGAATTCTATCGTCATCTGCCCAGGCTGTTCGCTCACAGCTCCGTCATGCACACGCTGTTCTCCGATCCACAAAATAGCGCGCGTACTGAGCGCGCGGCGTTTCAGAACTCAAGCCTGCAAGGCGGGTACTTTATTCTTGCCGCCCGATGTATTGGGCTTGACTGCGGGCCGATGTCGGGGTTCGATGCAGCCGGTGTCGATCGCGAATTCTGGTCGGGTACAACGGTCAAAACCAATTTCCTTTGCAATCTTGGGCATGGAGATTCCAGTGGCCTGTTTGCCCGGTTGCCGCGGCTGGATTTCGACGAGGTTTGCCGAATCGTGTAAGAAGCGTGCTGGGCTGTCTTTGCCGAGGACTCGCCGTCAGGCTGTTCGCATCGGGCAAGATGCTCGGCCGCTTGCCTGATACAAGAGAAGAGTAGGGCGCAGACCGTCAGCGCCGGAACCTTGCGCCGCTTCAGGTATTCTCTGTCTACGCTCCAGGCCGCGCAATCTTCGTTGCGTGTGGTTTTTGACAGCTGTTGGCGGTCGAAACCTGAGTCTGACTCAGCATGAGGCGGTATCAGCGTAGATTTTTGACACCAAAGGATCACACATAATCATGGCCACACGTCTTTCCATCATCACCACGCGCGGCGGCGACCAGGGCATGACCAGCCTGGGCGACGGCGGCCGCATCAGCAAGGACGCGCCGCGCATTGCGGCCATGGGAGACGTGGACGAGCTGAACAGCATGCTGGGCCTGCTGCGCGCCGAGGCGCTGCCGGACGATGTGGATGCCGTGCTGGCGTGCGTGCAGAACGATTTGTTCGATCTTGGCGCCGAGCTTTGCATCCCGGGCCACACGGCCGTGACCGAAAAGCAGGTGATTTACCTGGAGCAAACGCTGGCGCGCTACAACGCCGATCTTGGCGCATTGCGGGAATTCATCCTGCCGGGCGGCACGCGCGCGGCCGCCTTGGCGCACGTGGCTCGTACCGTATGCCGGCGCGCCGAGCGATCGGTGTTTGCGATGGAAAAGACAGATGCGGCCGCAAGCGAAGGGCCGTTGGGCGAACCGGCAAGATTCCTCGTTCAATACCTGAACCGTCTTTCCGACCTTTGCTTCGTGCTGGCCCGGGCGCTGAACCGTGCCGCCGGCCGGCCGGACGTTTTATGGAACCGCGAATCCGACGCGGATTCGAACTCGCCGCGGTAGGCCGTTCAATTGGCATCGCAAGGTTCAAGCTGCGGAAGATAACGAGGCTCAAACCGAGCCGGAATGAGCCGAGGATGTTCGCGAAAGAGGAACTACCGGGCCAAGAGGAAAGCCGTAATACCTTGGAAGTTGTCGTCTTGATAGATGGATAAATGACGCATAATGTATATTATGTAAAGTAAAGAGTGAGCGTCCTTGAATGTCGGCATTCTGCTTTCCTTTAATGGCCCGGCTTGCGCGCTTGCTCCCCCAAAGCCCTTCTTATCCACGCCGTGGTGAACACACAAGTAGAACGCGGTGCTGCATACTCCTGCGTCCTGGCAGGCAAGCCAATTAACAGGCTGCGTTCAAAACAATGAGCCCTGCCAACAGGGATACGCTGGCAGGGCTCAGTAAGGCGAAAATACTTCAGGCGTGGGGGTGATGCACCGCACACACGGATATTACTCGGTGGTCTTGCCGTCGAAGTGCTCTTCTTTTTCGTCGGCCTTGGTGGCGTGGACCACGCCGTCGCGGTGCTCGGGCGGGCCGTACAAGGTGTACAAGCGCAGCGGCGCCGAGCCTTTGTTGATGACGTTGTGCTGGGCGCCCGCCGGGACGATGATGGCGTCATCGTCTTTGATCGGCGTTGCCTTGCCGTCGATCACGACTTCCCCCTCGCCCGCTTCGATGCGGAAAAATTGATCATGGCCTTCGTGAACTTCGGAGCCGATTTTCTCGCCCGGCTGAAGCGTCATGAGCACCAGCTGCATATGCTTGCCGGTATAGAGCACCTTGCGGAATAGATCGTTTTCTACCGTGAGTTTTTCAATATCGTCTATAAAACCTTTCATGGAATGGCTCCGTTTCTACATTGGTTGAGCGAAATGACTGCATGTCGTCAACCATATCATGCGCTTTGGCTCTGCGCACGGTCGGCCTGGAGGCAAATGTGTCTGCAACTTGGTGACGTCACTGTTTGTAGCCACAGGAACTCTTTGTAGCTGCCAGGCTTACTTGATCGATGCTATCGTAAATTCATGACATCAAGCTTATGGATTGCCATTGGCATAGCCATCGGCGCGACATACGGAGTCGTGATGGACAACATCGGGGTCGGTGTTGGAATAGGCATAGGCATTGGGCTGGCCCTGGGCATTGCGACGAAGAAATAATCGCCGATATCCCCTCCTTTTATTCTGGCGCTGCGCGAGCTTTCGTCGTAGCCGCCCAGGGTGTTAGATTTCGGGCAGCCCGCTATTGCACCAGCTGGTTGATCTCGATAATGGGCATCATCACGGCCAGCACGATGACCAGCACTATTCCGCCCATGATCAAGATCATCATCGGCTCGAGCACGGCCGTCATGGTCATGGCGCGCCGTTCCAGTTCGACCGCCAATACATTGGCGGCGCGATCGAGCATGGCGGGCAACTCGCCGGTGCGCTCGCCGCTGCCGACAAGATGGATGAGCAGCGGAGGAAACACCTTTTGCGCCTGCAGGGCCTGGGCCAGCGGGCTGCCCTCGCGGACGCGATGGGTGGCCTCGTCGACGGCCGCTTGCAGCTTGCGATTCTTCAGCGTGCGGCGCGATGCGTCCAGCGCGGTCAGCAAAGGCACGTTGCTGCCTGTCAATATGGCCAAAGTGGCCGCAAAGCGCGCGACGTCGACGCCCATGGCGTAGCGGCCGACTATCGGCAGCCGCAGGACACGGGAATGCCAGGCCAGGCGGGCCGCGGGGTTGCGCAAGCTCAGGCGCCAGAGAGTAAAAAGCGCGACGAGGGTCGAGACGGTAAGCAGCCCCCATTCGCGCGCGAAGTCGCTGGAAGCCAGCATGATGCGGGTAAGCAATGGCAAGGTTTGGTGGGCCTGGGTGAAGGCGCCCACTACCTGCGGTACGACGTAGCTGAGCAGAAAGATAACGATGCCGATCGACACGATAGTGACGATGACGGGGTAGATGAAGGCCGTCAACACCTTGTTGCGCAAGGCGCCGCGCGATTCGATATAGTCGGCGAGCTTTTCAAGTACCTGGGCCAGGTCGCCCGACTGCTCGCCGGCATCGACCAGGGCCCGATAGATTTCCGGAAAATCGCGCGGATGAGCCGCCAGGGCTTCACCAAGGCGATGGCCGGCGCGCACATCGTCGCGCACGGCGGCCAGAGTCTGAGCGACGTGCCTGCGCTCAGCCTGTTCCATAGTGGCGCGCAAGGCGGCTTCAAGCGGCAGGCGAGCGGCCACCAGGCTGGCAAGCTGGCGAGTCAGCCAGCCCAGGTCGGAATCGCCGATTTTTGCACCGGCGGACCAGCTCTGCCCTGCCCGCTTGCGAGTTTCGCGCACCGACAAAGGCAGGAGGCCCCGTGCGCGCAAGGCCTGGCGGGCGCTGCGTTCGCTGTCGGCATCTATCATGCCGCGGTCGCTTCGGCCGGTGGCGTCTACGGCTTCGTACTGGTATGAAGGCATGGTGTGGCTCCGTGGCGCTGGCGCGTCAGGTGTCGCGGGTTACGCGCGCAACCTCTTCGCGCGAAGTGACGCCCTGGCCGACCCAGCGTTGCGCATCCTGGCTCAAGCTGCGCATGCCCGCGGCCTGCGCAGCGCGGCGCAAGGCCTGCTCGCCCCTGTCGGCGTGGATCATTTCGCGCAGCGTGTCATCCAGGATGAAAAGCTCATGCACGCCTGTGCGTCCGCTGTAGCCGGTATGGCTGCACGATGCGCAGCCATTTGGGTTCCAGGCCGAGCTGCCGTCCGCCATCGGGGTCTTGCAGTGTGGACAGAGCTTGCGCACCAGGCGCTGGGCGAGCGCGCCACGCAGGGTGGACGCCAGCAAAAAGGGCTCAACGCCCATGTCGACCAGGCGGGTCACCGCCGAGACGGCATCGTTTGTGTGCAAAGTTGCCAGCACCAGATGGCCGGTCAAGGAAGCTTGAACGGCGATCTGGGCGGTCTCCAGGTCGCGGATCTCGCCGATCATGATCACGTCGGGGTCTTGTCGCAAGATGGCGCGCAGGGCGTTGGCAAAAGTGAGGTCGATGCGGGCGTTTACCTGAGTCTGGCCTATGCCCGGCAGGTCATATTCGATGGGGTCTTCCACCGTCAGGATGTTCGTGGTCGAGGCATCCAAGCGCCCCAGGGCCGCGTACAGTGTCGTGGTCTTGCCACTGCCCGTCGGGCCGGTAACCAGAAATATGCCGTGCGGATGGCGAATGAGCGAGTCGAGGCCCTGCAATACATCCGGAGCCATGCCCAGGCGTTCCAGTTCCAGTCGCCCTGCTTCTTTGTCGAGCAAGCGCAGCACGACGCGTTCGCCGTGGCCTGTGGGCAGGGTCGAAACCCGTACATCGATTGGCCGGCCGCCCACGCGCAGCGCGATGCGGCCGTCTTGCGGCAGTCGCTTTTCGGCAATGTCCAGGCTGGCCATGATCTTGATGCGCGACACCAGGGCGTTGTGCAGCGCGCGTCGCGGGCTGACGATATCGCGCAAAGTGCCGTCCACCCTGTAGCGCACCACCGAATGGGTTTCGAAAGGCTCGATGTGGATGTCGCTGGCGCCGTCCCGTGCCGCCTGCGTGAACAAGGCGTTGATCATGCGGATTATCGGAGCGTCATCGCTGGTTTCAAGCAGGTCTTCAATCTCGGGCATGTCTTGCAGCAAGCGGTCGAGATCGATCTCGTTGGCGGCGGCATCGACGATCTCGGCGGCGTCCCCTGTCTGCGCGTAGGCGGCGGCCAACAGCGTGTCAAGCTCGGCATCGCTTACCGTGCGTACGGGCAGCTCGCCATGGCGGCGGCGGATTTCGGCCAGTGCCCAGGCGGGCGTGCGCTCGGATACGGTCAATGCGGCGCCCGCGGCGCCGGATTGGATCAAGGCCCGATGGGTGCGAGCCCAGGTATAGGGCAAACGCGAAATCATAGCGAGCCGTCGCCTAAAGGTTCCAGCCTGACCGGCGCCGGAATGGCCTGTGGCTGCGGCGTATCGGGCTGAGGTTCGTTGCGCGAGGCGTTACGCAAGTCGAGCAGCCCGGTCGCGGCGTCGCGCTGGATGTCGGGCAGCTTGGCCGCGGTGGCGCCAGGCACCAGCCACGAGGCCCGCACCGGCAGGTTGTCCTGGGCTGCGCGCATGTAGTTGTAGCGGTCCAGCGTCAGGCTGGCGCTGTCCTGGGCGTTGCGTACGATATGAGGCCGCAGGAAAACCATCAGATTCGTCTTGCTGCGGCCGCGTTTCTGGTATTTGAACAGGTTGCCCAGGATCGGGATATCGCCCAGCAGCGGCACCGAGGTGGTGGAGTCGTCGACGATGTCTTCCAGCAGGCCGCCCAGCACGATGATCTGGCCGTCATCCACCAGCACGCTCGTCTCCAAGGCTCGCTTGCGCGTGATGATGGTGCCACTGGAACTGGACGTGGGGAGCGAGGATGAAGGGTCGATGCTGCTGACTTCCTGGTAAAGCGAAAGCTTGACCGTGCCGCCCTCGGAAATTTGAGGCCGGATTCGTAATGTCAGGCCGACGTCTTCACGTTGTACAGTTTGGAAGGGATTGCTGGCGCCGTCACCGGTGGTGGTGTAGGTGCCGGTTACGAAAGGTACGGTGCGGCCCACGATGATGCTGGCCTGCTCGTTGTCCAGGGTCATGAGGTTGGGCGTGGAAAGAACGTTTACACCGCCCTGCCTCTGCATGGCGCGCGCCAGCACCCCAAGGTTGATCAGCGGCCGGCCCAATACGTCGACCGTGCCTTTGACGATGCCCAGGCTCATGCCCGTACCCAAAGCGTCGATGGTGGTATGGCTGTCGGCAAGGTTTGCGCCCACGCCTGTGCCGCCCAGGTTGGCGCCGCCAAAAAACGAGGTGCCGCCATTGGCGAAGCTGTCGCCGCCCGTCATCCATTGCACGCCGATTTCGGCCGCGTCCTCGGCGTTGACTTCGACGATAAGGCTTTCGATCAGAACTTGGGCACGGCGCTGGTCAAGGAGGTCAATCACTTCGCGCAGGCTGCGGTACAAGGGGTCGGGCGCCGAGATGATGAGTGTGTTGGTGGTGGGGTCGGCCTGCACGGTCGCGCCGCCGGCCGAGAACGCTACATTCTGTTGATTGCCCTCGCGGAAATCAGGCATTGAGGCCCCCATTGCGCTTCCCGTGCCGGAACCCGAGCCCCCGGTGCTGGTGTTAAGGCTGCCTGCAAAAGCCCCGTCCAGCGCCGACCCGCTGCCATCGAGCGCGCTATCCAGTATCGAGGCCCCCGAAGAAGAACCCGACCCGCCCTGCCCGGTAAGCGCGCCGCGCAGCACCTCGGCCAGTTGGGTGGCCTGGGCATTGCGCAGATAGACAACGTGCAGATTGCCGGCGCGGGACTCCGGGCTGTCGATGCGGCGGATCAGGTCGCGGGCGAGCTTGAGGCGTTCGGGCGTGCTGGAACGCACCAGCACGGCGTTGCTGCGCGGGTCGGCCACTATGGTGGTGCCCTGCTGCCCCGGGTCGGCGCCACCGGGCCCCTGCAGCATCTGCTGCGCCAGGGCGGCGACGTCAAGCGCAACGCCGTACTCGATCGGAATGACGTCGGTGTTGATGGCCATGGGGGTGTCGATGCGGGCTATGACGTCGGCTACGCGATCGAGGTTGTCTGCATAGTCGGTAATGACAAGAGTATTGTTGCCGGCATGCGCGGCGATGGTGTTGTTGGGAGCCACCATGGGGCGCAATATGGGCACCAGGGCGGTCGCGCTTTCGTAGCGCAGCGCAAACACCCGCGTCGCCAGTTCTCCGCCGCGCGCGGCCTGGCTGCTGGAAACGACCGGCCCTCCTTGCAGTTTTGCATCGGCTTCGGGCACCACGCGGCTGACGCCGTCTACGTCGATGACGGCAAAGCCTTGCATGCGCAGCGCACTCAGCAGCATCGAATAGGCCGTGTCGGCATCCACCGGGTTGTCGGAAACCAGTGTCAACTGCCCCCTGACGCGTGGATCGACGACGAAATTACGTCCGGTGAACTGCGCCAGCGCCCTGATCACCCCCTGCAAGTCGGCCTCGTTGAAGTTGAGCGTAGTGCGTTGCCCCTGGGCTTGAGCCGCCGGTCTGGCGGGCAGTTCATCGTCGTAGGTGGGCCGCTGCTGTATGGGGGGCAAGGCGCGCTGCTGGCTGCGCTGAGTAGCATCCGGTTGGTCCGGATATCGGCCTGCTTCCTGAGGTTGCTCTGAACCCACCGCCGTATAAGCCACTAGCGGCATGCGGTCGCTCTGCAGGCCGGTGTCGCCGGCTGCGCAACCGCCCAACGCCAGGGCCAGCATCAGCGTCGCCGGGCTAAGCCGGCGCTTTGTTCGCGGCGAGGAGGGGCGGTTGTTGGTTCGAGAGGAGTTCGTCATGGCAGCAGTATGGTTTAGATTTTGGTTTTGCACAGGCATTAACGTATTTTCATAAGAACCGAGCCTTCCTGGCCGGTGGCGGGCCCTATTGCGGCAAGCAAGCCTTGTAGCGATGCCCGGGTATCTTCAGTGCTGGATTCCTCGACCCAGGCTTTTCCGTCAAATTGGGCTCCAAAGCGCGACAAAGTACCTGATCCCTCCATCATCAAGGGGCCTTGCCGGGTGCCAAGCTCCAGTGCCATGGTGTCGTCTGATCCTTCGTTCAAGGTCAGAGTGTAGTTGCCCATGGGCTTGACACGGCTCAATGAGGAAGACGCATTACGCCATTGGGCGGTGAGCAGTGTGGCCGCATCCCCCGGCACCGAGACCGTGCGCCTCAAGGCGAGCTCGGGCCATGTCAGATGAAGTTCGCCGCCAGGGTCCAAGGTATTGAACAGCGCATGTATGGCGGTCAATGCCGAGGCGGGCAACTGCAGGGTCTGCGCGGATAAACGCAGGCCGGTCCAATCGGGTGCGAGCTTGAGCGGACCCTGAAGCCATGGATGGCGAATCACAAGCTGCGGCCCGCCATCGAAAGCCAAGCGCCATTGCACCGGATCGGGCAAGGTGCGTCGCAGGCCTCCGACACCGATGGCAATGGTGGCGCTTGCATTCCACATGGTGCCGGATGCGTCTATTACCGTCACTGGAGACGAATCGGGTATCCAGGCCATGGTCCATCGCGCGGGCAATGCCCAGAGCGCGGCCGCGAGCGCCACGGCCGCAAGCAATAGTATTTGGGCGATGCGGGAGCGTGTCACGGCGTCTCCCGGGAAGGCATGGCCAGCACGACGGCGCCCGTAAGTTGCCCTGGCCGGTCGCGTCCGTCGACGTTGCTGCGGGCCAGATCGACCTGGACGGTTTTTACCTGGGCCACATATGGCAAGCTGGACAACCATTGGATCAGGCGGCCCGCCGGGGCGTTGGTGAAATGAATCTGCCATGTCGCCACGGCATCGGGCTTTGTATTGAACCGGCTCAGCTCATCCAGGCCTGCACTGACCAGGCTGGCGCGCAGAGCCTGTTCGGTTTCATCGGCGGAGAGCATGCCTGAACGCCCGCGATCCAGCGCCTGAGCTTCAAGAATGACGGCATCGAGCCGACTGGATTGCGCCTGCAGCAGAGGTAGTTGCTGGTGCGCGGCGCGCATGCGTTCGAGCGCGGGTTGCAGGCCGATCAGCCAAACCAGGGCAGCGGCAAGCAGGAGCGCGCCCCAGCGCAGTAGAGTCTGCTCGCGGGCAGTGCGTTGCCGCCACGCTGCGCGCGCTTGCTCGGAAACTGGTGCAAGTCGTGAGCGAAAGGCCTGCTCCATCCTCGACATTGTGGTTGCGATGCTCATGACGGCTTCCGGGCGCTTGACGCCGACGCCGGCCTCTTGATTCGCCATGCATGTGGCTGGGTGTTGTCTTTTTCGAGCACGACTTGCTGCACGGCCGCAGCCTGGGCCAGTGTGGCTTCGTTGGCCGGCGGGGTATAGCCTTCGGCCAAGGTCAGGACAAGTTCGCCCTCTTCATATTGCAAGTTGCGCACATGGCCCTGAGCGAAGTCGAGCACCTGTGCGGTGGCCAGCGCCAGAGGCATGAAGTCGTCGTCCGCACTGATGCCCTGGGTCAGCCGCAGGGCGTCACGTTGATTCTGAGCCTGGCGCACCGGGTCGATGACAATGGGAATCTGAGGAAAGGCCTGCATGACGGCCGACCTCATGTTGTCTTGCAATGTATCCACCTCGGCCTGAAGGCGGCTTGCGTATCCGTTCAACCCCAGAATCCAGATTGCGGCGGCGGCTGTCGTCCACAATGCCGCCTTACGCCACCGTCCGCCCGCTGAGGCCGGACGCAGGCTTTCGTGCGCCAGCGACCAGGGTGGCAAAGGTGCGAGCCAGCGCGGCCCCCCAGGCAAGGCCAGCGGCGTTTCGGGATGCGGATCGTCCATCGGGACAGCCAGGGTATGCGGAATGAAGGCCGCGACATCCAGCCCGGCGTCGGCCAACAAGGACCAGGCGTCGGCCAGCGGCCGGCGCGCGGTCCAGGCAACTTTTACTGATCCGTCCGGATTGCGCGGACCATGGGCCACGCATAGCTGCTCAATGTCGGACAGAAGCATGGGTTCTATGCTGCCTGCCACTGCGGCGTCAAGGCGTTGGGACGACACCGGCGGGACCGTCACCTGAGCCACAATGGCGTCGTTGGGATGCAACACGGCGTATGCAGGATGGGAGCCGATCTGGGAACCCATTTCGATTGGGGTCAATTCGCCCGCCCGCGCAACCTGCCCATGGCGGTCGATGAGCACGAAGGCCAGGCGTGTATCAATGGACAGGAATTCAAGAGGCGGCAGAGCCAGGCGCAAATGTTGTTTCATATTAGTATTAGTAGGTCACCCAGCGGACCGATGCAAGGCCCTGGTTGGCGCGGTGCAGCAAGGCGCGCAGGCTCACCAGGGTAGCCCCTACGGTAACCTCGCCGGTTACGCGAAACCAATTGCTGTTTACGCTTATACGTTGCCCGGCATCCGGTTCCTTGATGCGCACGCGATTGATGAAGTCGCCGCGGTTGGTAAACCACATGCCCTTGTCGCGCTGCACCACCAGTTCGCGCGCGCCTGCCAAACCCAGTTCCTGGACGACTGCGCCCAACACTTCGGCGGACGCCGTGTTGGCATTGATGGTTGTGGCCACAGGCAAGACCGTCACGAAAGGCTGCAAGGTGTCGATGATACGCGCCGTAAAGCCGTCAAGCAGACGCAGGTCGTCGATGCCGCGCAGGCCCACCGCACGCGGGGGGCCGTTTTCGTTGTACTGGCTTTGGGCCACGCGTTGAGCCATCACTTTCGCAAGCTTGGGATCGATGTCCAGCCATCGCAGCAGGCTTTCAAGCGCCTCCAGTTCGCGCGGGTCGATGCGTCCCCTTTCAGCGAGGTTGCGCAGATTGAATTTGCTTTGCTCGTCCTCGACCTGGCCAGAAAAAAGAGCCCGGTCAGGGTCGTCGGCCGTACCGACCGGCAGTCCTAGGACGGGTTGGGCCCAGACGCCGTCCAGACGCGTGGTGGGGCTGTTGCGAGCGTCCATCAATAGAATCACGCGCGACCAGTCCAGCCCTCCTCTCAATAGCCACGAAGCTTGGATCCGGTCTCGCTCGGTGATGAGGATGTTGGCCATGAGCCCCTGGCGCTCGATCACCGCTGCGGCCAAGGCAGACGCTGCTACGACCACCAGCAACGCCGCAATAACGGCCATTCCGCGTTGACGATGCACTGGGCTCATGGCAACACCACCACTTTTCGATAAGGTTGGTCGGCGCCCAACCCTCGCTTGTACAGTGATACTTCCAGGCCGGTGGCGGCAGCGCCCCGCCCTGCCGCGCCGGATGGCGCGTTTGCGCCCGGCGCGGCTTGGTTTCCGTCTTCAGCATCGCGCTGAGGCTCGATCCACCCCTGGCCAGGCACCCACAACCTTATGCGCAGCGCGTCGATCTGATCCAGAACCACCACGCCGGTGTTCACGTCGGGCAAAGGCAATAAATATGATGGAGCGCCGGCGGCTCGCATCAAATTGCCTTCGTGCAGATACCAGTGCAACCGTTGCCATAGGCCGTCGCCCGCTGAGCGCACCAGGCTAAGCCCGCTTTGAGGGTTCCAGACGATTCCCGTCGGCATGCGCGCGACAGTGTCCGGATTGTCGCCGGCCATGGCGCCATCGGCGGCGGACGCCGGCTGGGGCAGCACGTCGGCGCCGGCGTGCAATAACAGATCGCGTTCGATCTGCCCCAAAGCGCGCACAAGCGCGAGGGCTTCTTCGCTGCGTTCGTCCAGGCGGTCTCCGGTTCGCTGCACGGCATCCAGGCCGCGCCATGAGATCAAGCTGACCAACGCCATCAGGGTCAACGCGACCAGGACTTCAATAAGGGTGAAGCCCTGCTGGGCCGCGACGCGTTTCATTGAACTCTGGACGAAATGCCGTCCAGCTCTGTTAGAACCGGCCCATCGCCCAGGCGCACGCGCACTGTCAGGCGACGAAAATCGGGGTTCGGGGTAGCCTGAACCACCTGTTCGCATTGGAAACCCAGCGGCCCCTGCGGACAAGGCTGAGTGCGTCGTCCTACTGCGGGAAATACAGCCTGAAGCCGGATTTCGGCCATGAAGTTCTGCGCCGCCTGCTGGGCGAGGCTGCGTTCTTGCATCGCGCGCACGCCTGTCGCACCTACGCCCAAGGCCCTGACGCAGGCGGCAAGCGCCACGCCCGCTATCGCGAGGGCCACCAATACTTCAATAAGAGTGAAGCCGTCCTGGCGTGCCCGGCTCGTCATTGCTCCACCACGAAACGCCCGTTGCCCAGGCGGGCAAGCGTCACTGTACGATCGCCCGAGGCCAGCTCCATTTTCATGGGGCCGGCGATCCAGTCAGCGCCGAAAATCAGTACTTCCCGAGGCTCGATGCGGACATCCACAGGCTTGTCGGTCGTCCATTCTCGCGGGCGCAGGATAGACCCGGCATCCAGAGCGGTGTCTTCCACGCGATGGCCGCGAGCCGCCAGCCGGGCGGGCAGGATCAGCTTGCGCGGCAACCTCGTGAAGCGATAACCGTCAACATCATGCTGCCATACGATGGATTGCCCGCTGGCTCGCGCCTCGACTTGGGCAGCGGTAAAAAGCTGCGCCAGCCGCAAGGCGTCCTGGCGCAGCGCCCGAGCTTCGTTATTGCCGAAGGCCGAGACGCTAGCCAGGGTGGTGGCGATGCCGATGATGACCAGGACGATCATCATCTCCAATAGGGTGAACCCTTGCTGTCGGCGATCAGCGGGTCCAGGAACCGATGTCGGCATCGACGCTCTCGCCTCCGGGTTGCCGGTCGGCGCCCAGCGAAAATACGTCGATTTCGCCATGCACCCCGGGGTTGAGATACTGATAAGGGGTATTCCAGGGATCGGTGGGAATGCGGTCCATATAGGCTGAACCTTTACCCTGCTCGCCTACCAATGCGTTCAAGCCTTGCTCATTGCTGGGGTAGCGTCCATGATCGAGGCGATAAAGCTTGAGCGCCTGCATGATGGCGCCAATGTCCTGCTTGGCCGCCACTACTCGTGCCTGGTCTGGGCGGTCCATGACATTTGGCACCACCAGTGCGGCCAGCACGCCCATGATGACCACGACAACCATAATCTCAATGAGCGAGAAGCCGCGCTGAAGCGCCGCGTGCCGTGAAGGCTTTGCAGAGAAGGAGCGCAGGCCGAACCTCAAGGATAGGAATTTACTTGTCATTGCAAAGAAAAATAAAACAATCGGGCGCTGGGTAAGAATGCGACCGAATAAGAATGAATTGGATACAACCAGGGTCGAATGCATCCTACTCGCCGTCAAACTCCATAGTCAATGTTATTTAACATTTATAGTTGGTCAGAATGATGAAAGGCGGGATGATTCTTGATAAGAGCCTCGAGCCTGCAGGTAGCGCGCCGAACGAGCACAGCCATGGTGACATCATTCATCGGCCCATATCGGGAACAGCGCACGCGAAACGGCAATTATTGCTGCGTGCCAAGCTTTTTTAAGGCATTATCTGTCGCATGTTTCCACGCGTAATTTCCTTATCGGCCTCGTTAGGTGCTCGAGGCCCCTTCCTGCTCCAGGCCGCAGCCATGGTTGCGCTGGCGGCGGGCATTGGTTTGTGGAGCGCGTTGCTTCTGGCGCCCCGCCCCGCCCCTGCACCGCCGGCCTTGGCCTCCGGCCCGGCGCCGGGTCAAGACCTCACGCCGGTGTCCAACTGGTTCGGTGGCGGCAGTGCACGGTTGCGGGTTGCGGTGGTGGGCCTGATTGCCTCGGGACAACAAGGCGCGGCGCTGCTGTCGATCAACGGCGGCCCCGCCCAGGCCTATCGCGTGGGCCAGACGCTGGCTCAGGGCGTGACGCTGTCGGCGGTGCTGCCCAACGGCGTCTCCATCGACCAGGACGGCATCGTTGAAGATATCACCATGCCCAGCCAGCCCATGCCGCCCCAAGGGTTCGTGCCCGTCGATCCCGCTGGTCTCACGGCTTCATGACGGCCCTGCCAGCGGGCATCATAAATATTTCAACAAGGGTCGGCCCCGGCTGAAAGAGAACAGGGCTTTATAGCCGCAGCAAGGCAGCGATGCCGACCACCGCCAGGTAAGGGCCGAAGCTGAATGCCTCGCCCGCTTGCATGCGGCCGGCCAGGCGGCGAACCAGGGCGATGGCCAGGGCCAGCAAAGAAGCGATCAATAGAATCCATGGCAGCGGCATCCAGCCCAGCCAGGCTGCGAGCGCCGCGAGCAGCTTGAAGTCGCCATTGCCCATGCCTTGGCGGCCCGTCAGCAGCAGGAAGGCGCCGCTGATCAGCCAGAACGACATGTAGCCGGCCGCCGCGCCGACGACAGCGTCGGCCAGGGGCGTGAATGTACCGCCCACATTCACCAGCAAGCCCAGCCAGAGCAGGGGCAGGGTCAGCGCATCGGGCAGGAAGCCGGTTTCGGCGTCGATCCAGGCCAGGGCCAGCAGAATCACGACATAGACGGTGGCCGCCACGGCTGCCGGTGTCGCACCGAAACGCCAGGCGCACGCCACGGCCAGCAGCGGGGCCGCGATCCAGAAGCCCAGGCGATAACGCCGATGAAGAGGTGTGATCTCAATGGGAATAGCGGGGTCCAAAGACCGGGGCAGCCGATAGGCGATGCGGCCAAGCGGCATGCACAGCGCCAGGGCAAAGGCCGCCATGGCGGCCAGCCAAAGCGCCGGTTCGATATTCCAGGGCGCCCACATGGATATCATGCTGGCCTCGCTTTGTTTAAATTTCTCATGACGGCGTAAAAAAAGTCTGTTACGATTTTTTCATCAACATACAATAGTTTAGTTTTAACGCGGCACCGATCCGCATCGAAACATGGCTTTGGCCCTGCATAACAAAAGCGCAGAAGAATGTAATTGCTTGCAATAAGAGCTGCCAGGGGCACCCGGACCAGGCCGCAAACAGGAGAATACCTTGTATAGAAGAGTTCCGGCTGTGCTTGCGGCGACTTTGTCCGCCCTCTTCCTGGCTTCCTGCGGCAGCGGCGGAAACGATGTGGCGTCGAACGATAAACAACCCCCCAATATTTTGTTCGTGGTGTTGGACGATCTTGGGGTGGATCAGCTATCTGCCTTCGGCTACGGCGGAGTGATTCAAGAAGGCATACCCAAAACTTCCACCATCAATGCAGTCGCCCAGGCCGGCGTTACGTTTCGCAATGCCTGGTCAATGCCGACTTGCACGACCACCCGCGCCACCTTCTTCAATGGCCGCTATCCCTTTCGCTCGAACATAAAAAACGCCGTCGTCTCCACCGACCTGGCCAATTCGCAGTTGTCGCCATTCGAGATCACCACGCCCAAGCTGCTAAAAGAAAAGGGGTACGTCAACGCCCTGATCGGCAAAATGCACCTGGTCGGATCCGACCGCAACCCTGACAACAACCCCTTGGGAAACGGCGCCATGCGCGAGCTGGGTTGGGATTATTTCGCCGGTTACCTGGACGGCGCGCCCTACCCCATCGACACGACCGCCGGCGGCGCCAACCACGCTAACAACGCCCATTACGGATGTGGTTTTGTACCCACCCTGGCGGCCGATCCGACTCATGGCGCCGACACCGGCGCTTGCTACCAGCCCAGTGGTGAATGCACCGACATATCTACCCAGGAAGAGAGCATTCCCGGCCTGGCCTGCGTGGCGGGCGGCGGCTTGTTCGACCCGGGCCAGTCGTGCCACGCCTCGGCGCCCAGCTACCTGGATTTCACCGAACAAAATGGTTATTACACCAGCGAGCTTGTCATCAACCATGCGGACGGCACGGTTCAGGTGTTCCCCCCGGAACACGCTCGGGGTCGCGGCTACCGCACTATCATGGAAACCGACCTGGCTGTCGACTGGATCACGCAGCAGCCTTCCGATAAGCCTTGGATGGCCAGCGTAGGGTATTCGGCCATCCATACGCCCTTGCAGCCGCCGCCTGTTTCATTGCTGCCCGACGCCGCTGCCCAGATCGACGCCTATACGTGTACAAACGATGCCGAGAACGAGGGCTCGTTGCTGGCGCAGCGCGAGCTGACCACCCACATGATTGAAGCGCTGGATACGGAAATCGGGCGCCTGATGGTCGAAACCGGCCTTGCCAAGTATCGCGCAGACGGCGCGCTTGATTACCGGCCACAAGAGACCAACACCGTGGTTGTCATAATGGCCGACAACGGCACATACGGCCCTAGCGTCAAATTCCCCTTCAGCCTGACGCGAGCCAAAGGTTCGCCCTACCAGACCGGGGTCTGGGTGCCGTTGGTAGTGGCCGGCCCCATGGTCAAAGAGCCCGGCCGTGAAGTGCCCCACATGGTCAATTCCGCCGATATGTACGCCTTGTTCAGCGAAGTGGCCGGCATCGATCTTGCGCAGGCCTTGCCCGAAACGCGGCAGGTCGACGCTCAGCCGGTGCTCGCCTACCTTACTGAACCATCTCAAACAAGCATCCGCAGCACCAATTACACCGAAATGGGCACCAATATCGCGTCGGTCAAAGCCGACCCCCCTTCACCTTGCGTGATTCCGGCGTTCAATATGTGCGTTCAGATCTTTCCACAAGCGGGGGTATGCGCAGACCAGAGCGGCGTCTGGTATGGCCCAGGTGGCGTCGCGGGCGCCGAAGGCTTGGAATCATGCTGTGCCGTCAATGAGTACCTTGTCAACCAAGGCGATGACCCCGTCGATCTCTTGCCCAACTCCCAACGAGCCGTGCGCAATGAATCCTTCAAATTGGTGCAGCTCGAACGCCTGAACTGCGCCAGCAACGAAGTCGAATCCAGCGAAGAGTTCTATGCCATTAATCAGAACGTCCCATTGCCGCTTCTGGACCGCGAGAATCTGGACTTGCTGCAGCCGCCTCATCACATGACGCCTGAAATGCAGCAAAACTATCAGGCGCTGACAACCGAAATGGATACCCTGCTTGCCAGCCATATCGATTGCCCCGGCGACGGCAACCTCGACCTGGTGGTCGACGAGCAAGATGTCGAAAACTGGAAGTATTTCAGCACCCATAACGGCGGCCATTCAAGCTGGTACGACTTCAACCACGACGGCCTGACGAACGAGGCCGACCTGGCCATCATCAACCAGAACATGCGCAGAGATTGCCGGCCGGCTTCTTAGGCTCGCCCGCTCTCGGGCTCATTCCTTAAGGCATCTTCAGCTGAAACAAAAAACGCCGATCCAGCGATCGGCGTTTTTCATTGAAGCGGTTTCAAGGTGTCTTGGCTGTATGCGTCGCCACCTGCGCCGCCGTGGGCGCCGGTGCGTCCTTTACCAAGCGGAATCCAACATGCGACATGGGGCTGTAGGGATCAGAGCCGCGCCGCGCGCTTGGCCGGTACGACAGGCAATAGCTTTCGTTGCACAGGAAAGACCCTCCGCGTATCACCCGCTTGGGCGCGTTGGCGGGCGCGCCGGGGTCTGAGGGGTCGAATGATTTTTCGGGGCCCTTGGGGTTGTCGATGGTCTTTTTGGCGGTGGCCTGCTTGGCGAAATAATCGGCGCCGTACCAGTCGGCCACCCATTGCCAGGCGTTGCCGGTCATGTCGTACAAGCCGTAGCCATTCGGTAGAAAGGTGCGGGCCGGTACGGTGCCCTCGGCGCCGCCCGCCTTGGGGCTGACGACCGGAAACGTGCCTTGCTGTTCGGTATCCCAATAGTTTGCCATTTGCCGGCCGTCGGGCATAAGTTCGTCACCCCATATAAAGGTGGCCTGCTCGAGCCCGCCGCGCGCGGCATATTCCCACTCGGCCTCGGTGGGCAGGCGTTTGCCGGCCCATTTGGCATAAGCCAGCGCGTCGTCGTAGCTGACCTGCACGACGGGGTGATCGCCCTTGTCTTCGATGGAGCTGCCCGGCCCTTGGGGATGACGCCAGTCGGCGCCGGGCACGTAGCGCCACCATTGCGAATAATCCCGCAGATCGACGGGCCCATTGGTGCCCGCGAATACCATGGCGCCCGGCACCAGGACGTCGTCGGGCGGTTTGGGAATGCCAGGCGGCAATTGAACGCGTATGGTTTCCCAATCAGGCTTTTGCTCAGCGGTTGTTACATAGCCGGTCTGGCGCACGAATTCAGCAAACTCGTCGTTGGTGACGTGGGCGACGTCCATCCAGAACCCCCCTACCCTGACTGAATGAGCGGGTTTTTCGTTGAGCTGGGCCAACTTGCTTTCGCTTCCCATTTGAAACGTGCCGGGCGGTACCCAGGCCATGCCTTCAGGAGCAGAGACGCCGTCGCCCAGGACGACGATGGGTTCGGCCGGCGCCTTTGGCGCAGGGGAATTCCAGGCCAGCGCCGCCGCCACTGCGGCGGCGCCGACCGTTGCGCCGCCCAGCACCAACCATCTTCTTCGTGACATCTTAGTAAAGCGCATAGGTTTTTTCGCAGGTTTTGCCAAGGTTGTTCTGGATGACAGTGCCGTCGGCAGCATTGGTCACGCCGTCGCGCACGTCGTCGATGATGGCGTCATAGACGCTGGATTTGCCCCATTCGTTGGCGATGCGCGCCCAGTTTTCCAGGTCGTTGCCGTCGACGACGCCGTCGATGTTGCCGTCGCCGGGACAATGCGGGTCAGAGGCCAACATACGTTCAAGCTTTTGTTTCAGGTCTTTGTAGATGGCCTCTATTTCGGGGCTTGAGGGCGGCAACAGATTCCGATCTTTTGTGTCCAGCAACGGCACAGGCGCGGCCTGGTCGATTTCGAATAACTCATCGACTGTTTCGGTTCGAATACTGTCGTTATCCGAGTCATATAGCTGGCTCGTATTGCGTACCAGCTTGTGGTTGACGTTTCGTATCGCCACCGAAGTTTCGGCAAGAATATTCAACAGCGGCTCGCCCTTTACATGCAGCGCCTGGTTGACTTCGGCGCAGCTTCCGTATCCCGCGCCGCCGTTATCGATCACGCTGTGGTCATCGTACCCGGGGCCCCACCATACGCCTTGTGTATCCTGACAGATCTCTTTGTTCATCGGAATCTGCGTGCACGTGGTTCCTTCGACGACGCAAGGGCTGTTCTTGACGCCATTAGCCTGTTCATTGAGGTTGGCCATGGCAAAGTTGATGCTGCGCAAGCTGGGCTGCCGGGGGTCGCCCAGGTAAGGCAGGATGCCCACGGAATCCAGCGTGCGAGGCACTTCCTGGTGCACGTCGATGCCGGCCAGTTCGCCGAAAAACTGGAACAGATCGACGACGTTGACCATGTGGTCGATTTCTCGTCCAGGTTCGACCACTTGCGGCCCGGCGACGATCAGCGGGTCCCATACGCCTGTCTGGTAGGCGGTGCCCTTGGCCTGGCCGCTGACGAAAGGTTTTTTGACCGCCGAAGCCAGCGTGCCGTTATCGCCCACGATGACGATGACGGTGTTGCTTGCCTTGGGATCGTAGTTCAGGCTGCCGTCGCGGTTGCGGGTGGCCATGCCGGTTTCGACCAGCAGCCGGCCAAACTCGCTGTCCAGGGCTTCGGTCATGCGATTCTGTATCCGGCGGCCGTGTGCTGTTTCGCTGCAGTCCAGCGTGTCCAGGGCCGGTTTCCCGCCTGGAAGCATGCTTTGGGGCGGCTGTTGCCAGGGCGTGTGGGCCGAACTGAAGCTAAGCGTGGCCATCCACGGCTTTTGCGCCGGGCGGGAATTGATCCATTCGATGGCGGCGTTGGTTTCGATGCGGGCGCGGAAACCGCGCGAGCGGCTGTCGTCGAGCGGTACGTCCTCGACCTGGCCTGCCTCGATAATCACCAAGGGCGATACGTAATGCGCATTGGTCTGCTTGAAGTTCAGGCCTGTGGGCGCTGTGTCGCTGCATTGAGCGTTCGGCACGAAAATTCCGCCGGAATCGAGGCACTGCAGGCCGGCCGCGTCGTGGTCTAGCGACTCTCGCTCGATGTACGCGCAGCTAAGATCAGGCTGGTAGCAGGCGCCCGCATCGGCCCCGCCCGCAGCACGGCTGCCGGGAACGAAACCGCACATATGCACGCCTTCCGAAGCCACACCTCCGGCCGAGGTGTCGATGGATTCTGGCAAGCCCTCGATCCAGCCGTAGAAGCGGTCCCAGCCCAGCACGGCCGGCATGGTGTTTGTCTGCTCGATGTTGTCGGGCCCCGCCAGGTGAAACTTGCCGAACAGGCCGTTTTCATAGCCGCGCTGCTTAAGCAATTGCGGGATGGCGGTTTCGTAAGGAGAAAGCTGGGCATTGGCCAGGTCGTTCTCGCCAATGGCCTGGTAGATGTGGGTTCGAAATGGATAGCGTCCCACGAAAAAGCCCGCGCGTGCCGGTGAGCACTCGGGCATGGACCAGGTATTGCGAAAGCGCAGCCCCGCTTCCGCCACCATGTCGATGTTGGGCATGTGCGGAGGATCGTCGCCGCCATAACCAAAGGCCTTCATCTGGTCTATGCCGACGTCGTCCATGATGACGAAGAGGATGTTGGGGGTTCCTGACGCCGTATCGTCGGAGCTTCCCCCGCTGCTGCATGCGGCAAGCGCCAGTGCGCAGCAGGTGGCGGCAAGCAAGGTGGTCGCGGTCTTGTTCAATGTTGCGTCCTTAGGTGTTCGCCCCGTTGAATCAAGAAGCCACTAACAATTAATGCGGAACCGCGCCGAAGCAAAAGGAGCGGCAGGCCCGCCGGGGCGGGCGGGCCTTGAGGGTGGGCATCAATAGATGCTGTAGGTGCGTTCGCAGGTCGTGTTCAGTTTGGCCAGGATGACCGCTTCGTCAAGGTGGTTGGTCTTGCCGTCGCGATGTTCGCCGGTGACGAAATCGTAGACGCTGGATTCGCCCCAGGCGTGAGCGATGCGCCGCCATTGCGTCAGGTCTTCAGCGTCGACGACGCCATCCATATTGCCGTCGCCCGGGCACTCGGGGTTGGAGGCCAGCATGTCGTCCAGCATGACGCGCAGGTAGTTGTAGGCTTCTTGCGACTCTGCATCCTTCGCTTTTCCAGGCCCCACCAGGAGGCTCTCGCCTTCACGGTCGAGTTTGGGGACAGGCTTGGCCTGGTCGATTACGAATAGTTCTTCAACCGTTTCCGTCACGAAGTCTTTGGTAGCGGGGTCGTAGTCCCTGCTGCTGTTGCGTACCAGCTTGTAAGTGTCGTCGCGGATGGCCACGGAGGACTCGGGCACCAGCCCGTACATCGTCCCGTGCGTCTCGAACATGGCCTTGTTTACATCAGCGCAGGTTTCATAGCCGGCTCCGGGGGGATTGGTGGGTATCACCCCCTCGCCCTCGTTGTAGTCTTTGCCCCACCACACACCCAGGTTGTCTTCGCAGACGCTCTTGGATGTGGGGATAACCGTGCATGCGGACTCGGCCAGGATGCAAGGACCGTTTCTTCCGCCGTCAGCCTGTATGTTCATGCCGCCCATGGTGAAGTTGATGGTGCGCAGGCTGCCCTGCCCCGGGTCCTTCAGGTAAGGCAGGATGCCCACCGAATCGACGGTGCGCGGCACCTCTTTATGAACGTCGATGCCGGCCAGTTCGCCGAAGAACTGGAACACGTCGACCATGTTGACCATATGGTCGACTTCGCGGTCGGGCTGCACCACTTGCGGCCCGGCGATGATCAGCGGATCCCAGACGCCGGTCTGGTAGGCCGAACCCTTGGAGCGCGTGAAATCGAAAGGCAGCTTGACCGCCGTGGCCAGCGAACCATTGTCGCCGACGATGACGATGACGGTGTTCGAGGCGCTGGGGTCGTAATTGAGGCTGCCGTCAGCGTTGTACGACGCAAGGCCGGTTTCTACCAGCAGGCGGCCGAATTCAGTATCCAGGGCCTCGGTCATGCGGTCTTGAATGACACGCACGCCAACTCCATCTGTGCAGCTAAGATGATCCAGCGGCCCCACATGGCCCGCAAGAAGGTTTCGGGGCGGCTGCTGCCATGGCGTGTGTACGGCGCTGTAGCTGACCGTGGCCATCCAGGGCTTGTTCGCCGGCCGCGAATTGATCCATTCGACGGCGGCATCGGTTTCGATGGTGGTGCGATAGCCGCGTGCGCGTTCATCGGTAAGCGGCACTTCTTCGACGTCGCCGTTGTTGATGATGACCAGCGGCGACACATAGTAGCCATTGAGCTTGTCGAAGGTGAGATTCGTCGGCATTGTGCCGCAGGTTTGTTCACCAGGGACCAAGACGCCTCCTGACGCAAGGCATTGCAATCCGGCCGGGTCTTGATCCGGCGACGTGCGCTCCATTACCTGGCAAGCGCCATCAGGCTGGTAGCAAGCGCCTTTTTGCGCTCCTATGTTTTCCCCAGGAGGAAGGTTGACCCCCGGCACGAAGCCGCACATATATGGCCCGCTTGCGTCGACGCCACCAGCCGTGCTGTCGATTGAACCAGGTAAACCGCCCACCCAGCCATAGAAATGATCCCATCCCAATACGGCGGGCGTGGCGTTCTCGGCCTCGTTATTCTCGGGGCCGGCCAGGTGGAACTTGCCGAACATGGCGCTTTCGTAGCCGGCCTGCTTAAGCAGCTTGGGCGTGGTGGCGTCGTAGGGAGACAATTGTGAATTGGCCAGATCCAGAGGGCCGATGGCCTGATGGATGCCGGTGCGATGTGGGTAGCGGCCAGTGAAGAAGGCGGCGCGGCCCGGAGAGCACTCGGGCATGGACCATGTATTGCGAAAGCGCACGCCCGCATGGGCGACGGCGTCGATATTGGGCAGGTCGGGGCCGACGGCGCCGCCATAGCCGAAGACCTTCATCTGGTCGATGCCGACATCGTCCATGATGACGAACAGAATGTTGGGGCCTTGCGCGGTGTCGTCGCCCGATCCTCCTCCGCTTCCACAACCGGCAAGCACGAACGCGGCCAAGCCGGCCGCCATGAGGGCTGGAACTGTATTCTTCAAGATTGTCTCCAGTGCGTGGCGGCTTCGCGGCACAACTTACAAGTCGCCGTTCGAGTTGCCGCCGATCGTAACAGAATTTAGGCCATTTGCCCTATAAGTTTTTTTGTCGACCTGTATGCTGCAACGCAACGAAACGCACTGGACGGATTTCGTATGTTTATAGACTCTCGGTGTGATGCGACACTTGCACAGGGATGGACTTTGCGGCAGGCACCCGACTTATTTCAGCATGGTGCCAGACCGGAAGCAATACATTGCATTCCGGGTAATAAGCGGCGCAACACCCCTGCGGAATGTCGTAGGGAACGACCTTCAACCCGGCCACGCGCCGTTCCACGTTCTCTTCCAACGCAGTGTGCAGGGTAATGCGGTCACCCTCGGCCAAGCCCAGCCGCTGCATGTCGGCCTCGTTCATGAACACGATCTGCCGGGTACCTGAGACGCCACGGAACCGGTCCTCGTAACCGTAGATGGTGGTATTGAATTGATCGTTGCTACGCAGCGTCATGAGCTGCATGACGTCTTCATCGTCGAGCCGCTCGCGTCGCAAGGCCGTCAAGTCGGCAGGTGCTGCGAACTGGGCCTTGCCGGTGTCGGTATGCCAAATGCGTTCACGCGGAGCGTTCGTCAGAGGAAAGCCGCCGGGCTCCCATAATCGTTCATTGAAGCGCGAAAATCGTTGCGGATAAGTTGCTTCGATGGCGTCTCGAACCTGGGAATAATCCTGCGACCATTCAATCCACGGCACGCTGGCCCTTTCAAGCCTGGGGGTGGCCAGGGCAATGCCGGCAATGACGGCGGGCTCGGACATCTGGCGCAGGTCGGCCGGCGGCTTGCGTCCGAGCGAACCATGCACGCAAGCCGTACTGTCTTCTACGGATACCGCCTGTGCCACGTTGAGCTGCTCGTCTACTTCCGTGCGGCCCAGGCAAGGCAGCAGATACGACGCCTTGCCAGGATACAAATGACTGCGATTGAGGGTTGTGGTGATATGAACCGTGAGGTCGAGCGACGACCACGCGCCCTCGAGCGCTTCGGTATCCGGCGCGGCTCGCACGAAGTTGCCGCCCAAGGCCACGAAGCCACGCACACTACCGTCCATTACGCCCTCGCACGTGCCGATTGTGTCCCGCCCCTTCTTGCGCGGAGCTTCGAAGGCATAGAGCTCCTCGAGCCGGTCCAGCGGAGCCAGTTCGGGTTTTTCCGTGATGCCTACACTGCGTTGGCCCTGCACATTCGAGTGGCCTCGGACCGGACAGAGGCCGGCGCCGGGCTTGCCGATATTGCCTCGCATCAGGGCTAGATTCACCAACATGCGCACGTTGTCCACGCCGCGCAAGTGCTGGGTAAGCCCCATGCCGTACACCAGCAACACCCCGTCGGCTGCTTCGTAGATGCGAGCGGCGTCCTCAAGCGCGGTGCGTGTCAAGCCACTGTGCCGTTCGATGTCGGGCCATGGCGCGTCGCGTAAATACTGGGCGAAGCCTTCGAAACCAGAGGTATGGCGGTCAATGAAGTCCATGTCCAGAATGGATGCGGCTGAAGCGTCGCCCGATTGGGCCTCATGGCGTTCAAGCAGTGCTTTGCAGATTCCCGCCACAGCGGCAATGTCACCGCCAAGTCGTACTTGGTGATAGTGTGAACTGACTGGTGTGCTTTCGGCGCCCAGCATCTGACTGGGACGTTGCGGATTGCGAAAGCGTTCCAACCCCCTTTCGCGAAGCGGGTTGAACGTGACGATGGGAACGCCCCGCTCGCTTGCCGCCTGAAGCTCGTGCAGCATTCGAGGGCTGTTGCTTCCGACATTCTGGCCGAAAAAGAAGATGGCCTCAGTCTGGCGAAAGTCCTCTAGACGTACAGTGCCCACGCCAAGCCCGATGGCGTCTTTTAAGCCGACGGACGTCGACTCGTGACACATGTTGGAGCTGTCCGGCAGGTTGTTCGTTCCATAGGTGCGCGCTAGCAACTGGTACATGTAGGCGGCCTCCAGCGAGGCGCGCCCCGAGGTATAGAAAACCACCGAGTCGGGCTCCATGCTGTCCAATTGAGCCCCGATTTCGGCGAAGGCCTGATCCCACGGAATGGGCTGGTAGCAGCCGGAGTCTTCATCCCATGCCATGGGTTCCACAAGGCGGCCCTTGTTTTCAAGCTGGTGATCGTTCCAGCGGCGCAGCTCTGATACTGGATGGTCGGCGAAAAACGAGGCGTCTATCTTGTGAGAAGTGGCCTCCCACGCCGTCGCTTTGGCGCCATTCTCGCAAAACTCAAAAGTGTGCGGATCGGCCGGCTTGGCCCACGCACAGCTTACGCATGCGACTCCGCCCGGCTTGTTCTGTCTGGGCAGAATCGTGGCCATCGCAGTAGCGGCGCCAGTTCTTGCAAAGATGTCGGCCAGGGCGCGCACAGAACCCCACCCCCCTGAAGAGCCTTCGTACGGGCTGGATTTTTCATGATGCACGCCGGCATAGGGGCCGGAGTCCCGATCAAGTTTTTTAGTCATAGTATTTACCCCGTCGAACGAGCTGTGGCATCAGCAATATCTATGCCCTTGCCGTGCAGCGAATGTGTCGATGCCTTTCGCCCTTAGAGCGCCCGCACTGAGCAGATTATGGTGGTGAGCCGGATGGGCATGCTGCTTGCTGCTCCAGCCTTCGAGTGATGAAACGCGGGGATCGAATGGAGGAAGAATGGCCTGGGTGAAGGGGTTGCACATCATTTCGATCGTTTGTTGGAGCGCCTCTTTGATCTACCTGCCAATTCTTATGGCAGAACATAACCCGCGCCTATCCAACCCCGAGTACTTGCGCCTGCACGGCATGGTCCGCAACCTATATATCTGGATCGCCTCCCCTTTCGCCATTGTGGCTATCGTGAGCGGGACCGCGCTGATTCCGATGCGCGAGGTGACCGCGCCCTGGTTCGCGGTAAAACTGCTTTTTGTGGCGATACTGGCCATTATTCATGCTCGCTGCGGCGTCATCCTGGCCAAGCAAAGTCACACAGCGGAGCGCGCCAACGCCTTGTCGCGTGTGATGCGCATCGCCCTGCCGGTGTTGCTGTTCCCCTGCGTGCTGTGGCTGGTGTTGGCCAAGCCGCGCCTGCCCTATTTTTCAGATGCTAGTCCGGCGCCAATTTTGGAGCCTCGCCAGAGCCAAAGCGGCTTCAAGCCTCTTTTACCCCCACCCGCTCTTCAAACACCAGCTTTCCGCCCAGCCATCCCGCAATCGAGACCAGCAGGAAGCCAAGAAAGGACAGGCCCAGCCCCCACGGAAACATGGCGGCAACCGGATCGGACAGTCTCATGAACCAGTTCAGGAACGCGACCGACAACAGCATCACCGCCACCACGAAATGGCTCCAGGCGGCCGCCCTGCGTCGTATGGAACCGATGATGAGCAGTTCGGCCGCTCCGATCAGGCCTGCGACCACGCCCATGAACGCCCCGCCACCCAGCAGCCAAAGGGATAAGCGAGCCCAGAATGCGTCGGCCGTCATCAGGAAGATCAGGTCCGTGGCCAACGCCGTTATCAAGAAAGCGATTGGGAAAGGCACGACCATGGGGTGCAAGGGATGGCTGCCAAGGGCCATCGCCGTATGCGGGTTTTCCGACTTGCGCCGCAAGAATGCTTTCATGGCTTTCATGGATATGGTCCTTTTGCCCCGGAACCATAGACGCCAGCAAGCCGCGTACCTTGCAAGCGAGCAACAACCGGGACGGCAAGGTAAGCGGCTTCGCGATTGGAAGTCGGCGCTCATCATGCCGGCGGCATTTCTGGCGGGATGCGATAGCGCTCCGCTATCCACTTTGGATCCGGCCAGTGCTCAGGCCCAGCACATCGCCAACATTTGGTATGTCATGGCCTGGGGCAGCCTATCAGTACTGCTGATGATGCTGGCCTTGGTGTTTTTCGCTCTTCGCGCGCGGTCGGAAAGCCGTCCGGGCCGGCGCCCCTTGTGGCTGTTGCTCGGCGGCGGCGTGCTGTTTCCGCTGAGCGTGATGTCGGCGCTGCTGGCCTACGCCTATCTTGCCATGCCCGGACAGGGCGAGACGCAATACCGCGTCCAGGTGACGGCCAGCCAATGGCAGTGGGAAGTCAGTTACCCCGATGCGCCCGGCGGCGCGCGTTACTCGGTGAATGTGCTGCATGTACCGGCGGGTGCGCCCGTGTCCATTGAACTGACCGCGTCCGACGTCATACATGGCTTCTGGGTTCCCCGGCTGGGTGGCAAGATGGACGCGATACCCGGACGCACGAACCGGGTCGTGTACACCGCCGGCCAGGCGGGCGTTTATCACGGCCAGTGCGCCGAATACTGCGGCATCGGGCATGCCGCCATGCATTTTCAAGTCGTGGCGCATGAAGAGGCGCGGCTTGCCCAGGTGCTTGCCTCGCTGCCCCTCCATCGCCAAGGAGCGCCATGAACGACTCCCCCGGCCCCTCGAACGGCAAGGCGCGCGGTTCTCTAAATGAAGCGCCCGGCTCAGCGAAGGGCGTCGCCCAGAGCGGGCGGGCCGATCCCGCCGCCCTGCATCGCGCCCTGGACGGCGTCTGGCGTTCCCCGCCGGGCTGGCGCGGCTGGTCGGCGGTGAACCATACGGCCATGGGCAAGCGCTTCATGCTGGCCGCGCTTTGCTTCTTCCTAATCGGCGGCGTGCTGGCCATGCTGATACGGGCCCAGCTTGCCACCTCGCACAGCGGTTTCCTGGACAGCGAGCTGTACAGCCAGATCTTCACCATGCATGGCACGGTGATGATGTTCCTGTTCGCCATACCCATGCTTGAAGGCTTTGCCTTCTATCTGTTGCCCAAGATGCTGGGCTCGCGCGACTTGGCTTTTCCCAGGCTGGGCGCCTATGCCTGGTGGTGCTATCTATTCGGCGGCTTGATTCTGATGGCGGGCATGGCGCTGGGGCTTGCGCCCTCCAGCGGCTGGTTCATGTATACGCCGCTGGCCGGCAACCAGTACACACCGGGCATCAACAGCGACATATGGCTGATAGGCATCACGTTCGCGGAGATCTCGGCGTTGTGCGGGGCGGTTGAATTGATCGCCACCATTCTGAAGATGCGGGCGCCGGGCATGAGCCTCGCGCGCATGCCCATCTTCGCGTGGTATATGCTGATCACGGCCGGCATGATCCTGGTGGGGTTTCCGCCGCTGATCCTGGGCAGCATCCTGCTTGAACTTGAGCGCGCCTTCGGCCTGCCCTTTTTTACCGTCGAACTGGGTGGGGACAACCTGCTCTGGCAACATCTGTTCTGGATGTTCGGCCATCCCGAGGTCTACATCATTTTTCTTCCGGCCGCGGGCATGGTCTCAACCTTGATTCCCACTTTCGCACGCCATCCTCTGGTGGGCCACACATGGGTGGTGAACGCGATCGTGGCCATGGGCTTTCTCAGCTTCGGGCTGTGGGTACATCACATGTACGCCGTGGGTATTCCGCAACTGAGCCTTGCGCTTTTCTCCGCCGCGAGCATGCTGGTGGCCATACCCACGGCCATACAGTTTTTTTCCTGGATCGCCACGCTATGGTCGGGCAAAGTGCGCTTCGGCCTGCCCATGCTGTACCTGGGCGGGTTTCTCGTGATCTTCGTGCTGGGCGGCCTGACGGGCGTCATGGTGGCATTGATACCGTTCAATGTGCAGGTGCACGACACCCATTTCGTCGTCGCCCACATGCATTACGTGCTGATCGGCGGCGCAGTCTTTCCGCTGATGGCGGCCGCCTACTATTGGATGCCGCACCTGACCGGACGCATGCCATCGGCCCGGCTTGGGTCGACGGCGTTCTGGCTGGTATTCGTTGGCTTCAACCTTACCTTTCTGCCCATGCACCTGACCGGCCTGCTCGGCATGCCGCGACGCATCTTCGCATATGGCCAAGACTCGGGCTGGGACACGCTCAATCTGCTAAGCAGCATGGGCGGCTTCATTCAGGCCATAGGCTTCGGCATATTTCTGATCGACCTGGTGCTGCATGCCCGCAAAGGCGATCCCGCGCGCCACAACCCATGGCAGGCCGGCACCTTGGAATGGGCCATGCCCATGCCGCCGCCCTCGTACAATTTTGCAAGCATCCCCGACATACCGGGACGCTATCCCTTGTGGGAGAGGCCCACGCTGGGCGGCGAGATCGAGGGGGGCCGCATGTGGCTGGCGGCATGTCCGCCGCCCACCCGCCAAACACTCAGCATCGAGGTGATCACCGGCGAGCCGCGCAGCGTCATCCATTTGCCCGGCCCCACCTGGATGCCCTTGTATTGCGGTATCGCAACAGGCGTGTTTTTCCTTGCGCTGCTTTTTAAAACCTATGTAATCGCTTTGGCCGCCGTCGCAGCGACGGTGCTGCTCTTTGCCGCATGGATTTGGCAGTTGGCGCCCAAGGGCAATCCGCCGCGTGTTGCGGCCGGTACGGGGGTGGACCTGCCCGGCCACTGGGCGGCCAGGGGTTCGCCTGGCTGGTGGGGAATGGCGTGCGCGCTGGCCGCCAACACCGCCCTGCTGAGTTCTCTGATATTTGGCTGCCTGTTCCTGAGCCTGTATGCGCCCAACTGGCCGCCGCCGCGCCGGCTGGATCCAGATCCCTGGGTCTGGGTCATGCTGGGTGTGCCGCTGGCCGGGCTGCTTGTCGCCGCTTTGGCCACGCCAGCAAGGGGGCGCGGCATCGCGCCACAGGCGGCCGGCGTGCTTTGTGCGGCAGTGGCCCTGGCGGCGGTCGGCGTGCTGATTCACTGGCTTGAAGCGCCGACCGGGCATGCGTATTCGGCTCTGATGCTGGTCGTTCTGGTGTATATCGGCCTGCATCTGGCCGTCGCACTGCTGATGGCGCTGTACGCTTTGTGCCGGCGTGCCCTGCATGCCGAGGCGGTATGTCTGGAAGAGTTGCGGGTGCAGGCCCTGTGGACCGGCTACACAAGCTTGAGCGGCCTGGGCTTGCTGGTCTTGATGCTTGGTTTGCGAGGTTCGGCATGAACGGCCCCCTTCGGCCCGGCCGAAATGATGGCGCTTCATGGCCGGTGCCCGGCGTGTGGCGCGCCATCGCCGGTTTCATTGTGTGGGCGGTCGCCTTCACCGTCCTGTATGTGGGCCACGCCCTGGCTTGCCTCTCTGTTCCATCCGAAATGCGGGCGTCGACTGTTAGCCTGGCGCTGGGCGTACTGTGGGCGGCGCACCTGCTGGCGTGCGCGGCGCTGGCATGGCGCAGCGGCGGCCAGTGGCGGAGGCTGCGGCACGGACACGGCGAAGGCCTCCATGGCCGCTTCATGTGGCGTACCACTTTTCTGATCGACGTCTCGGCGCTTGGCGCGGTGTTCGTCACCGGCCTGCCGCTGCTGGTGTTTCCGGCCTGCGCGCCTTAAGGTCTCGTTCCATTAGCTTGCGCTCGTCGCAATCGGCGCGTTCGCGGCTCCAACAGCTTCTTGCGGCACGGCCGATACCGTAATGGGGATGGTTAACCCGAAGATGTAACCAGAAATCTTGACCCTGGTTTTTTAACGGCGTAGAGTCGCTGCTGGCGCCTGGAGAACAGATCCGGGCGAGCGCCATAATTCAATAACAGTGCCTTAAGTTGCAAATCAGGAGTAAGCATGAATAAAAAGTTGACGCTCGCGGCGGCTATCGCCGCCGGTTCGATGGCGGTCTTTGCCATGCCGGCGCAGGCCGACATCAATGTGGGCATATCGCTTTCCACAACGGGCCCGGCCGCCGCGCTTGGCATCCCCGAAAAAAACACCGTGCCCTTGCTGCCTGACACCATCGAGGGTGAAAAAGTCAACTACATCGTTCTTGACGACGCCACCGACGCCACCCAGGCGGGCCGCAATGCACGCAAGCTGGTCGCCGAAGACAAGGTCGATATCCTGCTGGGCTCGTCCTCCACCCCGCCCAGCGCGGCCATGGCCGAGATCGCCAACGAATCCAAGACCCCGCAGATTACCGTCGCGCCGGTCGAGCTGCCTGAAGACAAGAACAAATGGGTGTTCCGTGCGCCGCAGCATTACGATGTAATGGCCGACGGCCTGATCTCCCACATGAAAGCTACCGGAGTCAAGACGCTGGGCTTCATCGGCTATACCGACGCCTATGGCGAAAGCTGGCTCACCGCCATGAAAAAAGCCACCGAAGCCGCGGGCATCAAGCTTACCGCCGTGGAGCGCTTCAACCGCACAGACACCAGCGTAACCGGCCAGGCAGTCAAGATCGTGTCCCTCAAGCCCGATGCGGTGCTGGTGGTTGCCTCTGGCACGCCTTCGGTCTTGCCGCAGGTCACCTTGCAAGACCGCGGCTTCAAGGGCCAAATCTACCAAACGCACGGTACGGCAACCAAAGAGTTCATGCGCGTGGGCGGCAAGGCTGTCGAAGGCACCATCATGCCGGTTGGTCCGGTTGTCGTGGCCGATCAGCTTCCCGACAGCAACCCGTCCAAAAAACTGGGCCTCGACTATACCGAGCGCTACGAAGCCAAGTACGGCGAGGGCTCTCTTTCGGCCTTTGGCGCACAGTTCTACGACGCCTTCCTGCTGTTCCAAAACGCCGTGCCTGAAGCGCTCAAGGCGGGCAAGCCCGGCACTCCAGAATTCCGCGCCGGCCTTCGCGACGCCATCGAGAACGCCAAAGAAGTGGTCGCAACCCACGGCATCTACAACATGACGCCAACCGATCACTTCGGCATGGACGAGCGTGGCCGCGTTCTCATCACTGTCAAGGATGGCGACTGGTCCCTCATCGACATGGATGCATTGACGAATAAAAAGCAATAAGCCGATTCAGCGGCATGGCGCGCCGTGACGGCGCGTTTATCCAAGGACTTGTATATGTCCTTGCCTGGCCCGCCTCTTTTGAGGCGGGCTTTTTACATTCTGTTTGATCAGGGTCAACCCGGATATCCGTGCTCAAGGTTAGAATGGGTACACAAGATACGGCGCGGCCCCTCCGGAATTGTCGGAAGGGCCGCGTTGTCACGAATTTTTTACTGCTAAACGGAGCCAGATATGTTCGCCAAATTCGCCCTAGCCGCTGTTTTGTCCGCCGCCGCGCTTCCCGCCATGGCCGCAAATTGCGAAACCGTCATCGAAGGCAACGATGCAATGCAGTTCAACGTAAAAGAAATCACCGTGGATAAATCGTGCGAAAAATACACGGTTCATCTCAAGCACGTGGGCAAGCTGCCCGTGGCCGCCATGGGCCACAACTGGGTCCTGACCACCCAGGCCGACATGCAGGCCGCCGCCACCGACGGCATGGCCGCCGGCGCCGCCAATGACTACCTCAAGCCCGACGACGAGCGCATTATTGCCCACACCGACCTGATAGGCGGAGGCGAAGAAGCTTCCGTCACTTTCGACGTCAGCAAGCTCAGCGCCGGCGAAGATTACGCCTACTTCTGCTCCTTCCCCGGCCACTGGGCAATCATGAAGGGCACCCTCAAGCTCAGCAGCTAATTCCCCTTCAAGCGAATCTCGCCACCCAGGCGGCGTAGCGATGCAGCCAGTCTTGCATAAAGACATGTACCGACTCTTCGTTTACGCCGCCTATGTTATTGAACGTTCCCTCTTTAACCAGCACATAGGCTTCCGGTTGGGCCAGCGTCGGCATATCCAATGACGCCAAGACATTGCGCAGATCGCGCTGTGACAGCGCCGTAGCCATGGACCCCGGGCTCGCCCCCATCACTCCTGCAGGCTTTCCCGCCCAGACACTATCGTCAAAGGGCCGAGACCCATGGTCGATGGCGTTCTTCAAGACCCCTGGTATCGAACGGTTGTATTCCGGCGTGACGAAAATCACCCCGTCTGCTTCCCGCACTTGGCGTTTCATCCGCCTTACGGGCTCTGCCTGGTTTTCATCGTGATCCTGGTTGTACAAAGGCAGATCATCGATGCGCACTCGCTGAAATTCGAACCGGCCTGAACCCGCTGCAATGAGGGCTTCGGCCAACTGCCGGTTGTAGGAATCCCTACGCAAACTGCCGACCAATATTGCGACGCGATACGCTTTCATGACTTCGCCTGGTAATCGAAATGGCTGTATCTTCCTAGCAAGCACCACGCCCGGCGACAGGAAGCTTATCCACAAAGTCTGTGCATAAGTATGCGTATAAGTCACGGTCATGACATCAAACTGCAATATATGCCGTGCTTTGAGGTTCAATGGACAAAAGAAGCACAGTTTGTAACTGATGGACCATGAGTCGCCTTCGTCTTATGGTTTTCCCCAGGCCTATCCTCATGTGCCTGCAGAATTACTTATGTATCATAAGCATTTATTCCAGTTTCTTTACATCAAGAGGTCCAGGCATGGCCATCGAGCAAGGCGAAGTCCTTTGGCGCCCCACCGCGCAACAGATCAACGAGACACGGCTGGCGGCGTTCATCGAGTACATGAAGCAAGAGCACGGAAAACACTTCGATGACTACGCCTCGCTCTGGCAATGGTCGGTCGACGAGCTCGAGCAGTTTTGGAGCGCAGTCTGGCGCTTTTTCGATGTGCAGGCCGATGGCGATCCCACAGAGGTGTTGGCTGATGCAAGCATGCCCGGAGCCAAGTGGTTTCCAGACGTGAAGCTCAACTATGCCGAACACGTTTTTCGCAACGCAGACCCCTCCCGCCCTGCACTGCTGGCCCGCGCAGAAGACGCGCCGCCGCGCGAGGTGTCATGGAAAGATCTACAAGAACAAACGGGTGCGCTGGCGGCTCGCTTGCGGCAGTTGGGGGTAGGCCCCGGAGACCGGGTCGTATCCTATATGCCCAATCTTCCCGAAACCGTGGTGGCTTTTCTGGCCTGCGCCAGCCTGGGAGCCATTTGGTCCAGTTGCTCTCCGGAGATGGGCGTATCGGTGGTGGTCGATCGTTTCCAGCAGATCGAGCCCAAGGTCATGTTTGCCGTTGACAGCTATCGCTACAACGGCAAATTGCACGACCGCTCCGCCGTGGTATCCGAACTGCTGGACAAACTGCCGTCTATCGACCATGTCATCCACGTGCCTGGTCCGGCTTCCAACGACGCGCCGTCCTGGAAAAATCGCCTTTCATGGACTGAAGCGCTATCTCGGCAGGCGCCGCTGGAGTTCACGCGTCTGCCTTTCGATCACCCGCTTTGGATTGTCTATTCTTCGGGCACCACGGGCATGCCCAAGGCCATGGTGCACGGACATGGCGGCATCGTGCTCACCCACCTCAAGACCATGCAGCTGCAGCACGACGTGCGCGCGGGCGACCGATTCATGTTCCTGGGCAGCACCGGATGGATTGTCTGGAACCTGATGGTGGGCGGTCTTTTATCGGGCGCCACGGTGGTGCTGTACGACGGCAATCCGGCTTACCCGGATACGCAATCGCTGTGGCGTTTCATTGACGAGCAAGGCATTACCCATTTCGGCTGCGGCGCCGCATTCTTGATCCAATGCAAGAAAGATGAACTGAACCCCGGCGCTCAAGCGAATTTCCAAGCCTTGCGCAGTATCAACTCCACCGGCTCACCGCTGCCGCTGGACGCTTACCAATGGGTCTACGACCACGTCAAGCGCGATCTGTGGCTGGCGTCCATCAGCGGCGGTACCGACATTGCGTCGGGCTTCGTGGCCTGCGCCCCCTGCCTGCCCGTCACGGCCGGCGAAATTCAATGCGCCGAGCTGGGCGTGGCCGCATACGCGTTCAATGACGACGGAGAAGCCGTCATCAACGAAGTCGGCGAGCTTGTCATTACCAAGCCCATGCCTTCGATGCCGCTTTGTTTCTGGAACGACGCCGGCAATCAGCGCTATCTTGAAAGCTATTTCGAAACCTTCCCGGGTTACTGGCGACATGGCGACTGGATTGAGTTCAGCCAACGCGGCACGGCGGTAATTTATGGTCGTTCCGACACGACCATCAACCGCCATGGCATACGCATGGGCACGGCCGAAATTTATCGCGTCGTCGAAGAGCTGTCCGAGGTGCGTGACAGCATGGTGGTCGATCTTGAATATCTGGGCCGCCCTTCTTACATGCCGCTGTTCGTGGTGCTGGCCGAGGGCGTCGAACTGGACGATGCGTTGGCGGCGCGCATCAAAGAGCAAATCCGGACCAAGGCGTCAGCCCGCCATGTGCCTAATGACGTCCACGCTGTAACGCAGATTCCCCGCACACTTAGCGGAAAGAAGATGGAACTGCCCGTGCGCAAGCTGCTGCTGGGTACCAGCGTCGACAAGGTCGCCAGCCCCGATGCCATGTCCAATCCCGACAGCATGGCCTGGTTTGTCAATTTCGCGCAACGGCTCAACGCGGCGCCGGCGGAGTCTTGAATTGACATCGGGTCGCCGGACGGCCGTCGCTTCGGCCGCTCCACATCAGAATAATCCAGCCGACGACGATAACCAAGGCGCCCTGCTTCCATCGCTGATGCACCGCCTTCTGGGCTATCATTGCCGGCGGGCGTTCCTGAAGGTCGAACCATTTTCCGACCAGAGGATGGCGTCTTTTTCCTTGCGGCCCGCCGACTTCGCCGTGTTGAGCCTTTTATTGGCCAACGCCGGCCTTAGCCAAAAAGAGGTGGCCCAGGGCATCGGCGTGGCGCCGCCCAATCTGGCTCCTGTTTTGGAAAGGCTTGAGGCCCGGGGCTTGCTTGTTCGCCAGCGCAGCGACCGCGATGGGCGCAAGCAACGCTTTTCTCTGACGGACGCCGGCCTGACACTTTGTCGAAGCGCAGAGAAAGAAGCTCTGCGTATAGAAGATGAGGCCGCCAGCGTCCTTTCAGATAGTGAACGCGATACCTTGCTGCGCCTTTTACGCAAACTGTACGAAACCTAGTGGAACAACCCCGATTCGCATGGTTTAAGATAACCCTATTCCAAAACGATCCGTAGCGCGGAGCACGGCTCAAAATTCTTATGGGTTCCGAATGAATAAAGTACTAGTCCCTGTCGACGGGTCCGAATCGTCCCTCAACGCTCTCAAGACGGCTCTTGCCATGATAGGCGAGCGCGCCGGCGCCACGCTGCAAGTCATTACGGTGCAGCCGCCCATCGCCTCGGGCAACGTCAAGCGTTTCATCTCGGCCGATATCCTCGACGAATATTACGAAGAAGAAGGCGAAAAGGCGCTTAAGGACGCACGTGAGCTGCTGGCGGGCGCATCCGCACCCACGACGACATTCGCCGTGTTGGTGGGGCCCGTGGCCGAGACCATAGTCGAGCACGCCAAAGAGCAAGGCAGCAGCCACGTGGTAATGGGCACCAGGGGCCTCAGCCGCATTTCGGGCCTGGTGATGGGCTCGGTGGCTACCAAGGTGATAAGCCTGATCGACCTGCCCGTGACATTGGTCAAGTAAGCCTATGCCGCTTTTCAGGGCTCGAGACCCACTTTCAACAAGCGTCCGTCCCGTTCGTCGGTCAATACATAAAGATAGCCGTCCGGGCCAACCCTGACGTCGCGGATGCGCGCACCCATTTCTTTCAGGAATCTTTCCTCGTGAGTAATCTTGTCGCCGTCCAGCTTCAGCCGTATGACTGATTTATCGACCAAGGCGCCGATGAAAAGAGAATGTTCCCATTGCGCAAAGCGCTGAGCATCATAAAAAGCCATTCCACTGATTGCAGGGGATTTTTCCCACACATGGTGTGGCGGCTCTGTCCCGGATACAGCTTCGCCTTGAGCCTCGGGTATGGCCAAGCCTGAATAATTGATGCCGTGGGTGGCCAGCGGCCAGCCGTAGTTCCTGCCGGCGACGGCTATATTGATTTCGTCGCCGCCGCGCGGCCCATGTTCGTGGGTCCAAAGTGCGCCGCTCCAGGGATTAATGGCGGCGCCCTGTTGATTGCGATGGCCGTAAGACCAGATTTCAGGCGCGGCGTCGTCACGGTCAAGAAAAGGATTGTCTTCCGGCACGCTGCCGTCCAGGTGCACGCGAGCGATCTTCCCTTGCAGTTTGTCCAGATCTTGGGCGGTGGAGCGTTGATTGTTTTCGCCCAAGGCGATGAACAAATGGCCGTCGCCGTCGAACACCAGGCGCGACCCAAAATGCACGCCACTGGATAATTTGGGCTGTTGACGGAAAATGACTTGAAAGTCTTCCAGACGAAGACCGTCTTGCGACAGCCTGCCATATCCCACTGCCGTGCCGGCCGGCCCTTCGCTCGGATTGCGGGGCGAGCCTTCGGCAAACGACAGATAAACGCGTCGGGTTTCGGGGAAGTCGGGCGGCAATGCCACGTCGAGCAAACCGCCCTGCCCCTGGGCGAACACTTCGGGCGTTCCCGCCAGCGCTTTTGACAAGCCGTCTTGCGGCGTCCAGAGACGCAAGCGCCCCGGCCTTTCAGTAATAAGCATGCCCCGGCCGTCGGGTAGGAACGCCATGCTCCAGGGGTTTTCCAGGCCCTTTAGCAGCGTCGTTACCTCGAGCGGCCCGGCTTCACTTTCAAATGTCTCGGTTTGTGCAAAAGCCGGCGCATGCAGCACAGCCGCGGCGATTGCCAAGCCGGCAAGCAGCGCTCGGCCCTGCGCCGCATAGCGCGCCTTCGAAGATCGCATCTTTTTGCTTGGACGATTGCTCATGCCGTACCTTATGCGACCGGGTCGATACGCCGGGGCAGATCGGGGTCGGTGGCAGGCGCCGTCGGCTGCGCGGGCACAGGCGGCACGATGGGAGAGAAGCCCTTCGCCGATTTATCAAAGAAGCCCGCGATCATGTCGACCGGCACCGGAAACACGATAGTGGAGGTCTTGTCGCCGGCCACCTGCGTAAGCGTTTGCAGATAGCGCAATTGCATGGCCGTGGGTTGCTCGGCGAGTTTCTGGGCGGCTTCCATCAATGCCTGGGCAGCCTGCTTTTCGCCCTCGGCATGGATGACCTTGGCGCGCCGCTCGCGCTCTGCTTCGGCCTGGCGTGCGATAGCCCGGATCATGGTTTCGTTGAGATCGATATGCTTGATCTCGACGTTGGTTACCTTGATGCCCCAGCCGTCGGTCTGCTGGTCAAGTATGGCCTGTATGTCGTGGTTGAGCTTCTCGCGTTCGGAGAGCATGTCGTCCAGGTCATGCTTGCCCAGCACGGCGCGCAATGTGGTTTGGGCCAACTGGCTGGTGGCGTCCAGGTAACGCTCGACCTGGATGATGGCTTTGTCCGGCGCAACGACGCGAAAGTAGATCACCGCGTTGACGCTGACCGAAACGTTATCGCGTGAGATGACGTCCTGGCTGGGCACATCCATGGTTATTACACGCAGGTCGACTCGCACCATCTGTTGCAGTCCGGGAATGACGATGACCAGGCCCGGCCCTTTCACACCTGTAAAGCGACCCAGGGTAAATATCACGGCGCGCTGATACTCGCGCAAAATCTTCACCGTGTTGATCAAGATGACCACAATGACGATCAACAGGATCAGCAGGCCGAAGTTAAGATCGAAATCGAAGAAGAACATAGGTTTTCCTTGGTGGACAGTTAGGAGTGTCGTGGGTTGGATCGGGAAGCAGTCGGCGCAACGACGTCGACAGCAAGAAGCAGGCCGTCAATCGATGTAACGCGCACCGTCTGGCCCGTATGCAGCGGCTGGCCGCCATGAACTTTCCACAGCTCGCCCTGGATGTTGGCATAAGTAGTGCCGTTCTCGATATGGGTTACCGTGCCTGTCTGGCCAACCATGTATTCGGCGCCGCTGACGACACGGCTGCGATACGATCGAAGCGCCAGGTGGCCGATGATCAGAAGTACTGCGGCACTAAATAATGCAGTGCCGATGATGAAGGGAAGCCCCAGATCAAAACCGGGAATATCAGTGTCAGTAAGGAATATGCCGCCCAGGACAAAGGCGACAACGCCGCCCGCTCCGGCGATGCCGAAGCTGGACAAGAACACTTCGGCAATCATAAGGCTCAGTCCCAGGAAAATAAGGCCGACACCCGCCCAGTTGACGGGCAACAATTGGAACGCATAAAAAGCAAGCAGCAAACTGATGAGGCCTGCGATGCCCGGGCCCGCCAGGCCTGGGCTGGTTACTTCGTAGAAAAGCCCGTAAACGCCTATCATCATCAGTATCACCGCCACCTGCGGGTTGGCGATCAGCAGCAACAACTTGGTGCGCCAGTCGGGCTCTACTTGCGCAACGGGCGCATCGGCCGTTTGAAGGCTGGCCATATTGCCGCCGGCAAGTTCGACCTGACGCCCATCGAGCTGTTTCAAGAGGTCGGAAATATCAGTGGCGATGACATCGATCACGTCTTCTTCAAGGGCTTCCTGTGCCGACATGCTGGCGGCGTCCAGAACCGCCCTTCCGGCGAAGTCGGCGTTGCGGCCCCGCAATTGCGCCAGGCTGCGGATGTAGGCGGCTGCATCGTTGCGGGCTTTTCTACCCGAGGCGTCAGTGGGCTCGGTTTCTTGTTCGCCCTTCTTTGCGGCTTCGGCAGGCTTGGATGCACCGCCTATCTGTACGGGCGTGGCGGCGCCGATGTTGCTGGCCGGCGCCATGGCGGCTATGTGGCTGGCGTACAGGATAAAGGTACCGGCGCTGGCGGCACGGGCGCCGGTGGGAGCGACATAGGTCGCGACGGGCACGGGGGACGACAATATCGATTTGACGATACTGCGCATGGAGGCGTCCAGGCCCCCTGGAGTGTCCAGAGTGATGACGACGAGCTGGGCATCTTGCGATGCGGCGCGATCGATGCCGCGCACGATGAAGTCGGACGAGGCTGGGCTGATGACGCCGTCTAGCTTGAGCTCGACGACTTGCCCCTTGGTCTGGCCGATAGAGAGGTTGCCCACGCAAAGCATGGCGACCGCCATGGCGGCCCAAAACAGCCAGCGGAAGGAAACAAGGTGGGTTTGAATAGATCGGATCATTGCGGCTTCCGATGTGCGGCGCCCCGCGAACGCCTTCAGTTCCCAGTATAGCCTTACCCGCCGCTTACGCGGATTTTTTAGCTTCGCCGCCGCTTTTGGCTGATTTGCGCATGGAAGCCGCAACGCGCGAAATTTCGTCGGCCAGGATCAGAGCGTGATTGTGCTCGGTGTCACGAGCGCCATACAGCAGGGTGATATGTGATTCCCCGGCGTCCTTGACCAGCTGGCGGATGCGCTCCTTTTGATCTTCACCGCGCAGTTCCGCCTGGTAATCCTTGCGGAACCGATCCCAGTTCTCTACCTTATGGGCAAACCATTTACGCAGCTCGGGACTGGGAGCGAGATCTTTGCACCAGGTGTCGAAATGCAATTCGTCTTTAGAGATGCCGCGCGGCCATATGCGGTCCACCAATACACGGTAGCCCTCGCTTTTGCCTGCTTTCTCATAGGCGCGCCTGATGTCGACCTTGATTTTCATGTGCCGGCCTCCTGGGATTCGCCGTCGCTAGTTGCGGGTCATGTCAATGGGCACGATCCATTGCTCATATTGCTCAGCGGTGACGTGTCCAAGCTCAAGTGCGGCCTCGCGCAGCGTGGTCCCTTCTTTCTGGGCTTTCTTGGCGATGGCTGCCGCCTTGTCGTAGCCGATGTGGCGGTTTAGCGCCGTGACCAGCATGAGGTTTTTCTGCAGATTGGCTTCGATCACTTCAAGATTGGGTTCGATCCCCACGGCGCAATAATCATTGAAGGCACGGCTTGCATCGGCCAGTAGCGCAATGCTTTCGAGCACGTTGTGAACCATGACGGGCTTATACACGTTAAGTTGGAAATTACCCTGACTCGCGGCAAAGGCAACCGTTGCATCGTTGCCGAACACCTGGACGCAGACCATGGTCAGCGCTTCGCACTGGGTCGGGTTGACCTTGCCGGGCATGATGGAAGAGCCCGGTTCGTTGTCGGGGATGACCAACTCGCCAATGCCGCAACGCGGGCCGCTGGCCAGCCAGCGAACGTCGTTGGCCATCTTAAACAACCCGCCGGCAAGCAGGCGCAAGGCGGAAGACAGATTAGCCAGGGCGTCGTGTGCAGACAATGCAAAAAATTTATTGTCGGCCGACTTGAACGGCAAGCCGGTGATCTGCGCGATGCGGGCGGCGGCCGTATCGCCGAAACGCGGGTGAGCATTCAGGCCGGTGCCCACGGCCGTGCCGCCTATGGCCAGGTCGTAGATACCCGGCAAGGCGGCCTCTATCGCCTGAAGCCCGAAGTCTATTTGCGCCACCCAGCCGCCGATTTCCTGACCGAGGGTTATGGGAGTGGCGTCCTGCAAATGGGTTCGGCCGGTCTTGACGAGCTGATCGTACTCACGGGCTTTGTCGTGCAAGGTGGACCGAAGCTGGCGCAACGCCGGGAAAAAGTCGCGCTCGAGTTCTTGCGCAACGGCGATATGCATGGCGGTGGGAAAGGTGTCGTTGGACGACTGGCCGCGATTGACGTGATCGTTGGGATGAACCGGGGCTTTGCTGCCCATGGCCCCGCCGGCCAGTTCGATGGCGCGATTGGAGATCACCTCGTTCGCGTTCATATTTGACTGTGTGCCTGAGCCGGTCTGGAACACGACCAATGGAAACTGCTCATCAAGCTTGCCGGAGATAACTTCGTCGGCTGCCTGCACGATAAGGTCGGCGATGTCTTGAGGTAGTTCGCCCACTTCAGCGTTGGCTTCGGCGGCGGCGCGTTTGAGGATGCCAAGGGCCCGGATGATGGGCGGCTGCCATTTGAACCGCGACACGCCGATAGGGAAGTTATGGATTGAACGCTGGGTTTGAGCGCCCCAATAACGCTCGGCGGGAACTTCAATTTCTCCCATGGAATCGGTTTCGACGCGCGTGCTGGCCATTGCTGCGGGCTCCTGTTTGATGCGTGTTGGAAAACAGGCAATACCTCGACGAAAGGCTCGCCATTGAACTTATTACTATACGCTTTCGCTTTCGCTTTTGCCGGTGGGCCGGGTTTCCCTTTGCTCGTCCAGCAGCCGGCTCCAGATGGCGGTAACGTCGAGCAGGCGATTGGTGAACCCCCATTCGTTGTCGAACCACACCAGAGTGTTGGCCATGCGCGAGCCGCAGAGCCGCGTCTGGCTGCCGTCGAAGATGGCCGAGTGCGGGTCATGGTTGAAGTCTACCGATGCGTGGGGCTGATCAGAGTAAGCAATGTAATCGGGCGCATTTTTTGCGGCTTGGCGCATAAGCGCGTTGATTTCCGCAACGCCCACATCGGCTTGGGTCTGGAACATGAGATCGATGGCCGAGACGTTCAGGGTGGGAACCCGAATGGCCTTGGCCTGGATGCGACCGGCAAGCTCGGGCAGCAGCCGTTCCACCCCTTTGGCCAGCCCGGTGGCGACGGGAACAAAGGATTGCATCGCCGAGCGGGTGAGCCGCAAGTCGGAGTTGTGGTAGCCGTCGATCAGGGGCTGGTCATTCATCACGGAATGCAAGGTGGTCAGGAAAGCCTGTTCGACACCGAAGGAACCGTGCAGCAGATTCAACACCGGCACGATCGCGTTGGTGGTGCACGATGCGTTGGAGACAATACGCTCGTGCCCGGTCAACTTTTGATGATTGATGCCGTACACCACGGTGGCGTCAACGTCGGTGGCACTGGCGCCGGGATGTGAAAGCAATAAACGCGGTACGCCGGCGTCGATGAAACGCTGCAATTGCCCGCGGGTTCCGTAACGGCCCGAGCATTCAATCAGCATGTCAATGCCCAGCCCGGGCCAATCCACTTCTTCGGGCGTGCTTGCATGGGTGACTGCGATTTCGTGCCCGTCGATCAGCATGCTTTGCGCGCCCTGCTCCACCTTGCCGTGGAAGACGCCGTGGGTGGAGTCAAAACGCGTCAGGTAGGTCATGGTGTCCAGGTCAGCCGGCTCGTTGATGGCGACGACGCGAAAGCGGTCGATCAGCGGCGACTCGTATAGAGCGCGCAGAAAGCAGCGTCCGATACGGCCGTACCCATTTATGGCCAGGCGAAACGGTGTGTTCATGTCAAAAGTCCATCTTTAAAACGCAATAGAAAAACCGCCATCCACCACCAGGATGTGGCCATTGACGTAAGAGGCTGCAGACGAAGCCAGGAAGACGGCGGCGCCGGCTATTTCGCCAGGCTGCGCCCAGCGCTGGAGCGGGTTGCGACCCAATACGCGCGGCCCTTCGATGGGGTCGCTGGCAAGCCTGGCATTGCTTTCGGTGGCGAAAGTGCCGGGTGCAATGCCGTTGCTGGTAATGCCATGGGGGCCGTATTCCACGGCAAGCGCCTTTACCAGGCCCGCCAGGCCGTGCTTGGCTACAGCGTAGGCGGCGTCACCCGGGCGCGCAACGCGATCTGCGATGGAGGTCAGCGTAATGATGCGCCCTGCGAGCTGATTATCTCTCATGCGCGCGGCCGCCAGTTTGGAAAGGTGCATTGCCGCGATCAGATCGACGTGGATTAGAGTCTGGATTTCTTCAAGTTTCGATTCGCTGAGGCTTTTACGCAAGCGGATGCCGACGTTGTTGACCAGAATGTCGGGCGTGCCGATTTGCCTGCAAGCCTGCTCGAAGGCCGAAGCCTGCGCCTTCAGGTCGCCGACGTCGTACACCAGCGGAACCGCCTGCCCTCCGGCTTCGTTTATGGCGCTCACCGCAAGCATGACGCGATCTTGTGTGCGGCCGTTGACGATTACCCGCGCGCCACTTGCGGCGTAGGCCTTGGCGATCTCAAAACCCAGGCCGCCGGTCGAGCCCGTGATAAGGGCTGTCTTGCCGGAAAGAGAAAAATCAGGGGCTTGCATGGAATGGCAAATGGTGATGAAAGAAAGGGAAACGTATGCAGCGCGTGTTCAAGCCGATATAGTAATGTCTATGCACTTTCAGGGTTTTCTCATGCTTTCTTTATTTGACCATCTTTATTTTCGCATCGGCCTCGTCCCAGACGGAGCTTCCTCGCAGCCTGTGCCCCCGATCTATCCCATCGAGACATTTTTTCGCAACCCGGCACGGGGTTATTTCAGATTGTCGGACGATGGGACGATGTTGGGGTTCATGGAACCCGTTTCCATCGATGGGCAGCCCGCGCGCATGAACGTCTTTGTTCAAGCGCTGGACGGTAGTCGGCCCACCGGACAAGCCCGGCGCATCACGGCGGAAACCGAGCGCGACATCAGCGGGTATTTCTGGAAAGGCGAACACACCGTCATTTATGAAAAGGATTTTAACGGCGATGAGAACTTCCACGTGCTGGCAGTCGACACGAAAACAGGCGCCGTTACCGACCTGACCCCGTTCGACGGCGTGCGCGCCAGTATCGAAGACGATCTTGAAGACGACCCCGATCACATGCTGATCAGCCATAACGGACGCAACCCCGAGGCTTTCGATGTTTATAGGGTCGACATCCGCAACGGTGAACTTACGCTGGTGGCCGAGAACCCGGGCAATGTCGTGGGTTGGCAAACTGACCATGCCGGGCGTGTGCGCGCCGCCATCGCCAGCGATGGCCTCGAGACGGTGTTCCTGTATCGAGAAGACGAAAAGAGCGATTTCCGTCCCTTGATACAAACCGATTTCCGCACCACTGTTTCACCTCAGTTTTTCGACTTCGACAATGTGGGTTTTTATGCCCTTAGCAACCGGGGACGCGACAAGCTGGCGTTGACACGCATCGACCCGGCCAAGCCCGATGTAGAAGAACTTGTCTTTGAACACTCCGAGGTCGATCTGGACGGGGCGGGCTACTCGCGCTTGCGCAAAGTGCTTACGATGGCGGCGTACCAAACCGACAAGCCCGCGTATCATTTTTTCGACGAATTAAGCCGTGAACGGCATGAGCGACTTCAAAACCATCTGCCGGGCTACGAGGTTGCGTATCAAAGCAGCACGCGCGCCGAAGACAAGTTCATCGTCGCCGCCTATAACGACCGCACGCCCGGCAGCCGCTACATTTACGATGCACGACTCGACACTCTGGACAAGTTGGCCGACATAAATCCCGACCTGCCCGAAGAGCATATGGCGGTGGTAAGGCCCATTCAATACACAAGCCGCGATGGCCTGACGATACACGGTTACCTTACTTTGCCCTTGGGACGCGAGGCGCACGCCCTGCCCTGCGTTGTCAACCCGCATGGCGGCCCCTGGGCGCGCGATAGCTGGGGCTTCAATCCCGAGGCGCAGTTCCTGGCCAATCGTGGCTACGCCGTGCTGCAAATGAACTTTCGCGGCTCCACCGGCTACGGCCGCGCTTTTTGGGAAAGCAGTTTCGGGCAATGGGGGCTGTCCATGCAGGATGACGTCACCGACGGCGTCCAGTGGATGATTGACCAGGGTATTGCCGACCCGTCCCGCATCGCAATCTATGGCGGAAGCTATGGCGGCTATGCGACACTGGCAGGCATTACATATACGCCCGAACTGTACGCGGCGGCCATCGATTACGTGGGGGTGTCCAACCTGCTCACTTTCTTGAACACCATCCCGCCGTATTGGAAGCCCATGCTGGAAAAAATGCACCAGATGGTGGGCGACCCGGAGGCCGACCGTGAACGCCTCGAGGCCACCTCACCGGCTTTGAACGCCGATCGAATCAAGACTCCGTTGCTTATCGCGCAGGGGGCTCACGATCCACGCGTCAACAAGGATGAGAGCGACCAAATGGTGGCCGCCCTGCAGGCCCGGGGCATCGACGTGGAATACATCGTCAAGGATAATGAGGGCCACGGGTTCCATAATGACGAAAACAAATTCGAGTTCTACCATCGGATGGCGCGCTTTCTTGATGTCCATCTTAAATAATCGATAAGCGCCCACCGCAAACCACAGGAGAGAAAATGAAACTGTATTATCTGACCGGCGCCTGCCCTTTGGTCACGCAAATCGTGCTGGAATGGATGGGGCTGTCGTACGAAACCGAGTCGGTTGAACGCGATGCCCTTAAGCAACCCGACTTCCTTCAGCTTAATCCCTTGGGTTCCGTGCCGGTTCTTAAAGACGGAGACCTGGTGCTGACGCAAACCGTCGCCATCCTTGAGTATCTTAACGAGCTTCATCCCGACGCAGGCCTGCACGGCGCGGACATTGTCGAGCGTACCGAGGTGCGCCGCTGGCTCAACTTCGCGAACTCCGACCTGCACCGCACCTTCTCGATGATGTTCGGCGTGCAAGCGTATACCGACGATGCCGATATACAAAATTTACTGCTCGAGAAAACCTCAGAGCGCCTGCGCTTCCTGTTCGGCGTTGTCGACAAGCAGCTTGAAGGAAAAGATTGGATCGCCGGCAAACGCTCCATTGCAGACCCTTATCTGTATGTGGTGGGCCTTTGGGCTCGTATTAAAAAACTCGACCTGTCGAACCTGCACAATCTGAAGCGGTTCATGGAGCGCATGGATGCCGATCCAGGCGCCCAGACTGCGCTGAAGAAGCAGGGTTTGGTCTAAACTTATTTTGAAAGTTCGGTGGCCAGTTCGCCGGCGCGCTCGTAGGCCGAACGCATGGCCTGCCGAACCAGGGGCGCAAAACCTTGTTGTTCGAATACTGCCAACGCGGCGGCTGTGGTGCCGCCCTTGGAAGTTACCCTTTCGCGCAATGTGGCGGGCGACTCTGGCGACAAGGCCGCCAATTCTGTTGCCCCATGCAAGGTTGCCAGGGCCAACTTGCGCGATTGTTCGGCATTGAGGCCAAGATCAAGCCCGCCCTGGATCAGCGCCTCGAGAAAGAGGAATACATAGGCCGGCCCGCTGCCAGACAAGGCGGTGACGGCGTCAAGCTGCGTGTCATCATCGACCCAGATGAACTCGCCCACCGCTTTGAACAAAAGTTGCGCCACTGCGCGGTCATCTTCGGAAACTCCTGGCAACGCCAGCAGGCCGGTCGCCCCTGCCCCGATAAGCGACGGAGTGTTGGGCATGCTGCGTATCAGTCGTGTCCAGGGTGTGTCGCCGCCAAGCCAGCGTGCCAGCGTTCCGCTATCGATGCCGGCGGCGATGCTGATGACCAGGGTGTCGGGACGCAAGAACGGCCTGCACTGCGCCACGGTTTCTTTCATGACCTGGGGCTTGACCGCGAAGATCCAGACGCGTCGTGAGGATAATGTATCGTTCGGCGCCGCTGCGGTACTGACGCCCTGTTCGCGCCAGCGCGCCAACGCGTCCGGGTCAATGTCGATGACGTGTACGTCGGATGCGCCGCAGCGCTTTCCGATCAGGCCTGACGCAAGTGCGGAGGCCATATTGCCTCCGCCGATGAAGCCTAAGGTAAGTTCTTGATTCATGAATTGCGAAACGGATGATATGAAAGCTATTGCAGCAAGCTGCGCAGCATCCAGGCGTTCTTTTCGTGAACGTCGAGGCGACGGGTAAGAAGATCGACCGTCGGTGCGTCTTTGGCGTCTTCTGCGCGCTCGAGTGCTGCGCGTGCCGTTTTGGCCACGGCTTCGTTGCCCTTGACGAGGAAATGCACCATCTCGTCTGCTTGGGGCACGTCTTCGGGCGCCGCGATGGATGCCAGTTTGCCGTACTGGGCGTAGGTGCCTGGCGCGTAATGGCCCAGCGCACGGATGCGTTCGGCTATTTCGTCGATTGCCTGCCACTGCTCGGTGTACTGGGTCATGAACATTTCATGGAGGGTATTGAACAGGGGCCCGGTGACGTTCCAGTGAAAATTGTGGGTTGTAAGGTAAAGCGTGTATGAGTCGGCGAGCATCTTGGAAAGCTCGTGCGCAACCGCCTCACGATCTTTGGCGCTGATGCCGATATCGATTGCGATGCCTTTGTCGGTTTTACTTGAAGACTTGCGTGTTGCCTTTGCCATTGTGCAGCTCCATTTGTGTAGTTGACGACAGATTCAGGATACCACGTCGGAAGGTTCTTCCAGATATCGAACCCCCGCTAATTCGGTGCGCTGAATTGCCTTGATCAATGCTTGAATCGCTGTTGGCCGTGGGAAGCTTTTGCGCCATACCAGCACCACGCGACGGTCTGGCACGGGCTTTTTGAAAGGTATATAGGCCAGCAGGTCGTGCTTGGGAACGCCGGCGCCGATCGCGCTGGCCGGCAATACGGTAATGCCCACCCCGGCCGCCACCATATGGCGTATCGTTTCAAGCGACGAGCCTTCGAAAGTGCGCTGTATCCCTTCGCTGGAGGCCGAGAACCGCGACAGCTCGGGGCATACCTCAAGCACCTGGTCACGGAAACAATGGCCGGCTCCAAGCAACAGCATGGTTTCCTCCTTCAGCGCGGCGGAGCTGACCTGTTCCACGCGCGCCCAGGGATGGCCTTTGGGCACCGCCACCAAAAAAGGTTCGTCGTAAAGAGGCTGCACCATAAGCCCCGCATCCGGAATGGGAAGCGCGACGATGGCGCAATCAATTTCACCTTGCCGCAGAAGCTCGAGCAAGCGCGTGGTGAAATTTTCCTGCAGCACCAGCGGCATTTGCGGAGTGACTTCAATCTGGGCCGGCACCAACTTTGGAAGCAGGTAGGGGCCAATGGTGTAGATCACCCCTACCCTCAAGGGGCCCTCAAGCGGGTCATGGCCCTGCCGCGCAATTTCCTTGAGGTTGGTCGCCTCTTCGAGCACGCGCTGGGCCTGGGTCACGACCTTCAGGCCGATGGGCGTGACCCCCACCTCGGCGCCGCCGCGCTCGAACAGGACGACGCCCAGTTCATCCTCGAGCTTGCGGATGGCGACGGATAAAGTCGGCTGGCTGACGAAACAGGCGTCGGCAGCCCGACCAAAATGCCTTTCGCGCGCTACCGCGACGATGTATTTCAATTCCGTCAGTGTCATGGCTACTCGCTAGTGTTAAATGGGTTGGCGCGAAGCTGGGGTGCGTCAGCTTCGCAAATAATCTTGTTTGCCGCGCATCCAGCGATGCATATGAGCGCCGGCCTTGTCGGGCTCGTGTTCAAGCCAGTGCCGGGCAAGTTGCTGGGCCTGCAAGGCGAGCTCGCCGTCGGTTTGAATATCGGCGAAGCGCAAAAGAGCCGCTCCTGATTGACGCACCCCCAGAAATTCGCCTGGACCGCGTTGTTCAAGATCACGTCGGGCGATTTCGAATCCGTCGTTGGTTTCATACATGGCGCGCAATCGTTCGCGCGCTATCTGCGACAAAGGCGCTTGATACAGCAGCAAACAGACGGACTGGACGGCGCCCCGCCCTACCCGGCCTCTTAGTTGATGCAACTGGGCCAGCCCGAAGCGCTCTGCGTGCTCGATGATCATCAGCGACGCGTTGGGAACGTCGACGCCCACCTCTATGACCGTGGTGGCTACCAGCAGATCGACCTTGCCTGCGTGAAACTCCTCCATCACCCGGGCCTTTTCAGCAGGCTTGAGCTTGCCGTGTATCAAGCTGATGCGCAGGTCGGGCAGCGCCTGCACCAAGCGTTGGTGGGTGTCCACGGCTGTCTGCAGCTGCAGGGCTTCGCTTTCCTCCACCAGCGGGCAAACCCAATATGCCTGCCTGCCCGAGCGAACTTCTTGTGCAACCAGGGCAAGGATTTCTTCCCGCCGCTCTTCGGAGGCCAACTTGGTGATGACCGGCGTGCGTCCGGGCGGCAACTCGTCGATGACGGAAACCTCCAGGTCGGCGAAGTGCGTCATTGCCAGGGTGCGCGGAATGGGTGTCGCACTCATGTTCAATTGATGCGGAATAAGGGCTCCGTTTGCCGCCTCGCCCTTGCGGCTGAGTTCCAGGCGCTGCCCCACCCCGAATCGATGCTGTTCGTCGAGTATGGCCAGACCCAGGTCGGCGAAAACGACCTTGTCCTGGATAAGCGCCTGCGTGCCTACCACCAGTTGGGCTTGACCGGACTCGATATCCGCGATGGCTTCGCGCCTGGCCTTGGCGCCGAGGCTGCCGGTCAGCCACGCGATCCGCACGCCAAGAGGCTGAAGCCAGCCCGCCAGCTTGCGATGATGCTGTTCGGCGAGGATTTCTGTGGGCGCCATCATGGCGACCTGGCCGCCATTGGCGATGACCTGTGCCGCGGCCAGGGCCGCCACCACCGTTTTACCGCTGCCCACATCGCCCTGCAGCAGACGGTGCATGGGATGCTTACGCGCCAGGTCGGCGCCAATTTCGGTAACGACGCGCTGCTGGGCATGGGTCAATCTGAAAGGCAGGCTTTGCAGCAATGCGTCAACCAGCCTTCGCTCTTTGCCCGCATAAGCCCGGCTGCGCTGGGCCAGCCTTGCCGCGCGGGCCATGGCAAGCGACAGCTGCTGCGCCAGCAATTCGTCGAACTTGATGCGACGCCATGCCGGATGTTCACGCTCGACCAGGTCGTGATACGAAATACTGGGCGAAGGATGATGCAAGGTGCGAATCGCCTCGCCGAACGGCATCAGGCGGTAGCGAATGCGAATGTCATCGGGCAGCGTGTCGCTGAGGTCGGCCCGTTTCAGGGCTTGATCGATGGCGCGTCGTAATATCGGCTGGGAAAGGCCGTCGGTGGTCGGATAGACCGGCGTAAGAGAGTCGGGCAGTTCGCCGCCGGCGGTTGTGACGCGCGGATGCACCATCTCGAGCCCCGCAAAGCCGCCACGCGGCTCGCCGCGCACTCTTACCCTTTTGCCCCGCTCGACCTGCTTTTGCTGGCTCGGATAAAAATTAAGCCAGCGCAAGGCCAGGCGCCCGGAGCCGTCTTCGATCATGGCCACCAGTTGGCGACGCGGCCGAAATTGCACCTCGCTGTGCACGATCTGGCCTTCAACCTGCCCGGGCTGCCCCGGCCGCAGCGATCCAATGGGCTGGATACGAGTTTCATCCTCGTAGCGCAGCGGTAAATGGACGATGAAATCCTGCTCGTTGTGCAGCCCCAGCCGTAGAAAGCGCCGCTGCGAGGCGCTAAGTGCGTCTGGCGCCGGACCGGACTGGCCGGCATTTCGGGACGTTGGCCTGGTCGCGGACGTAGACACGGCTAAAGACGACAGACCGCCTAAACGACGATGATGGCCTCGACCTCGAATTGCGCGCCTTTGGGCAGGCTTGCCACGCCGATCGTCGAGCGCGCCGGGAACGGCTGGGGGATGATGTCTCCCATGATGGCGTTGGCGCTGGCGAACTTGCCAAGATCGGTAAGGTAGAGCGTAAGCTTTACGATGCTTTCGAGCGAACCCCCGGCGGCCTCGATGACGGCTTGCATATTGGCGAAAGACTGCCGGACCTGGCCCTCGAAGTTTTCGGAGACCAGTTCGCCGGTGCTGGGTTCGAGCCCGATCTGTCCCGAAAGGTAGACAGTCTTGCCGCTGGGCGCCGCCACAGCTTGTGAGTAGGGCCCCACTGCGGCGGGCGCCGCGTCGGTATGAATAATTTGCTTAGCCATGTAGATCTCTGTCAAGTAAGAATAAAACCACTATCAGAGTGTAAACAGCTATAGCCTGGATTAACAAGCCCTGTGGCGCCGGCCGGTTGCGCTATTTTTCGACAAATGCGCGTTCGATAACGTAATCGCCGGGCTCGCCGACACCCGCCGACACGACAAAACCACGTTCGTTCAAAATGTTGCTGACGTCGGCCAGCATGGCGGGGCTGCCGCAGAGCATGGCGCGATCGGTTTCGGGGTTGAGCGCGGGCAGGCCGATATCTTCGAAGAGCTTGCCGGATTCGATAAGCGTGGTCAGGCGCCCGCTATTGCGGAAAGACTCACGTGTAACGGTTGGATAATAGACGAGTTTTTCTCGCACGACGTCGCCGAAATACTCGTTGTTCGGCAGTTCGTTTTCGATGAAGTCGGCATAAGCCAGTTCGCTTGTATAGCGAACACCGTGCATCAGCACCACTTTTTCGAAGCGCTCGTAGACGTCGGGGTCTTTGATGATGCTCATGAAGGGAGCCAGGCCGGTTCCAGTACCAAAAAGATACAGGTTCTTGCCAGGTTTGAGGTCATCGACGACCAAGGTTCCCACCGGCTTCCTGCTGATAAGCACAGAGTCGCCCACCTTTAGATGCTGCAGCCGCGAAGTAAGCGGGCCGTCGGGCACCTTGATGCTGAGGAACTCGAGGTTTTCTTCGTAATTGGCGCTGGCAATGCTGTAAGCCCGCATCAGTGGCTTGCCCTCGACCTCGAGGCCAAGCATGACGAAATGCCCATTATGGAAACGCAGCGCAGTATCGCGCGTGGTGGTAAAGGAAAACAAAGTGTCGTTCCAGTGTCGTACGCTAAGTACCTGCTCTGAGTTAAAAGCTGCCATAGTCTTGTTCATAAAAAATGCCATCGGCCAGAAGAAGCGTATACGCTGGCTTCTATAGCCCAAGGCTAGGTTGTCGTCATTAACCAGTACGATTAAATTCTACACTATTTAGTGTTCACTAAGTTAATTTTCTATTGAAATGTGGTATTTAGCTCAAATCCAGGGAATGTGTCGCCGGTTTTTTCGGGGCTGCACAGCACCCTGTTGTTGAGAAAAATCAAACGTACACCACATATAAGCTGGAATACGGCGCATCACGCGGCGAAGTTGCGGGCTTTCCTTTAAACTGTTAGCTTCTGCAGTAGACATCTAGCTGATAATCATTTGCATTAACAGGAAGCCCATACATGCGATCGTCACGCCCTTTTCTTGCACCTTTGGCCCGTTCCGTGGCCGCCGCCTGCCTGGCGGCTTGCGCCACCACCGCGCTCGCAGACGTTACTCTTTACACCACTCGCGAGCCGGGCCTGATCCAGCCGATTCTTGAGCAGTTTACAAAAGACACGGGCATTAAGGCCAATACAGTCTTTGTTAAAGACGGCCTGCTCGAGCGCGTGAAGGCCGAAGGCGACAAATCGCCCGCCGACGTATTGATGACAGTTGACATCGGCAACCTTATCGACCTGGTACAGGGCGGCGTTACCCAAGCCATTGACTCGAAAGTGTTGAACGACGTCATTCCAGGTAACCTTCGCGGCGAAGACGGCCATTGGTATACCTTGTCGATGCGCGACCGCGTCGCCTATGTTTCGAACGAAGTTGACGTAAATGAGCTTACCTACGAATCGCTGGCCGACCCCAAATGGAAGGGCAAGTTTTGCACCCGGTCGGGGCAGCACCCATACAACACCGGCCTGATCGCCGCCTTCATCGCCCACAATGGCGTTGAAGCGGCCGAAGAGTGGCTGCGCGGCCTGAAGGCCAACCTTGCACGCAAGCCCACCGGCGGCGATCGTGATGTCGCCCGCGACATTCTGGGCGGAATCTGCGACGTGGGCGTCGCCAATGCCTATTATGTCGGACGCATGAAAAACTCAGAGCCGGGCTCGGACGCTCGTAAATGGGGCGACGCCATTCACGTCGTGCGCCCCACTTTCGCCAATGAGGCCAGCCAGGGAACGCACGTGAATATTTCCGGCGCTGCGGTCGCCCGCCATTCGCCCAACAAGGACGACGCCGTCAAGTTGCTTGAATACCTGGTTTCCGAGCAGGCGCAACATCTTTATGCCAACGCCAACTACGAATACCCCGTGCGTGCAGGCGTAGCCCTGGACCCTGTGGTGGCAAGCTTTGGAAAGCTGGTGGTCGATCCCCTGCCTTTGTCCGAAATTGCAAAACATCGCAAGCAGGCCAGCGAGCTGGTGGATAAAGTTGGCTTCGACAACTAAGTCCTTACCCAGCGGCACTCCCGCATCAGCGCCGGCCGGCGCCTCGACGGGTTTGATGCGGGGCTTGCTTCCTTCGGCAGGCTGGCCCTGGCGCCTTGGCGCCACGCTGATAGCCGTCCTCGTTGCGGCGCCTGTTGTTGCACTTGTCTGGATGGCGCTGGACGGCTCGCTCGATCATTGGAGCCACCTCGCACAGCACGTATTGCCGGCAGCCCTGCGTAACACGGTATTGCTTCTGCTTGGTGTCGGTATTCTGGTGGCATGCCTGGGCACCGGCAGCGCCTGGCTGGTAACGGCCTACGATTTTCCATCCCGACGCATATTGTTGTGGGCGCTATTGCTTCCCCTGGCGGTACCCACCTATATCGTAGCCTTCGCCTATCTCGACATCTTGCACCCCCTTGGGCCCGTGCAAGGCTTGTTGCGGGACATTCTTGGCTACGACAGCCCCAGACAGTTCCGCTTGCCCGATTTACGCGCCCTGCCCGGCGCTATCGTGCTGCTGGGCTTCGTGCTTTACCCCTACGTCTATCTAAGCACGCGGGTCATGTTCTCGACGCAGGCCAACAGCTTGATGGAGGCCGGCCGCATATTGGGGCAGTCACGTCGAGGCGTGTTCTTTCGCGTGGCGCTGCCGCTGGCCCGGCCGGCCATCGCCGTGGGCGTCAGCCTTGCCCTGCTCGAAACCCTTAACGATATCGGCGCGTCAGAATTTCTGGGGGTACAGACGCTTACCGTATCGGTTTACACCACATGGATAACCCGTTCTGATCTGGCCGGCGCGGCGCAGATCGCGCTGTCGATGCTGGCCATAGTCGTGTTGCTGATTCTGCTCGAGCGGCACGGGCGCAGGCATCAACGCTATTCCAGCACGCAGCGCATGAGGCCCGTGCAGCCCGAGCGCCTGCGCGGCTCTCGGGCCGCCCTTGCCGTGGTTTTGGGATGGTTGCCCATACTTATCGGTTTTGTCGCTCCGGCCGTCTACCTGCTCAATGAAACCATCAAGCATTTTGATACCGCCGGCGGTGTTTCGGCCCAATTGCTGCAAAGCGGCTACAACACGGTAAGCGTGGCGCTTATGGCCACCGTGGTCACTGTCGCGGGCGCCATCGTAGTAACCTGGGCGGCGCGCAGCGCCCATACCGCCAAGACACGGCTCATGAAACTGTGCTCGCGTGTTTCCACGGTGGGTTATGCGTTGCCGGGCACTGTCCTGGCCATCGGCCTGCTTCTGCCCCTGATCGCCATCGACGGGGTGATCGGGTGGTTCGTCGAGCTGTTTGGCGGTGTTTCGCCCGGCCTGTTGCTGATGGGTTCCAGCACGGCGCTGGTATGCGCCTATGTCATTCGCTTCCTGGCCATTTCGGTGGGCAGCCTGGAATCGGGCCTGGCCCGTATCCCGCCTTCGCTCGAACAAGCGTCTCGTCTGCTGGGTGAAAACCCCGCGGGCACCTTGCGACGGGTTCACTTGCCTTTGCTGCGGCCTGCCATTGGCGCGGCCGCCCTGCTCATTTTCGTGGACGCCATGAAAGAGCTGCCGGCCACCTTGTTGCTGCGCCCCGTCAACTTCGAGACCTTGGCCACCTGGCTTTACGCGGAAGCCGCCCGCGGCACGTACGAAGAAGGCGCCATCGCCGCGCTGGCCATTGTCGTCGCCGGTCTTTTACCCGTCATACTGCTGGCACGCCACCAGCTAAAATCGGGACACTGAGTTTCATACAAGATTCAATGCACGCCCTCATCGACCACAGGCCATTGCGACATGGCTGAAATATTGCAATTGGAAGCCATCTCGCTGGCTTACGACACTCCCCAGGGCCGTCAAGCCGTGGTCGAGGATTTTTCACTGATCCTGGAACAGGGGCATATCGGATGCTTGTTGGGTGCATCAGGCTGCGGCAAGACCACGGTGCTGCGCGCCATCGCGGGCTTCGAGCCCCTGCGCGCCGGACGTATCGTGCTGGACGGCAAAGAGCTGTCAAGCGCCGGCTTCCAGCTTGAACCCGAACATCGCGGCGTGGGCATGATGTTTCAGGATTACGCCCTGTTCCCGCATCTGACAGTGGAAAAAAACATAGGCTTCGGCCTGCGCCGGCTGGACAAGGCCGAACGCGACCGACGCGTAAACGACCTGCTTCATTTGGTGGGGCTGGAAGGATCGGGCCGCCGCTACCCGCACGAGCTGTCCGGCGGCCAGCAGCAACGGGTAGCCCTGGCGCGTGCTTTGGCGCCCGAACCCAGCCTGCTGTTGCTTGACGAGCCTTTTTCCAACCTCGACATTGACACGCGCGAACGACTGGCTTTTGAAGTGCGCGACATCCTCAAGGCCACCGGCCACACGGCCCTGCTGGTCACGCACAACCAGGCCGAGGCCTTTGCCATCGCGGATCGCATCGGCGTCATGCAACAAGGCGTGATCGTGCAGTGGGACACGCCTTACGGGTTGCATCATGCGCCGGCCAGCCCCTTTGTTGCCGATTTCATTCGTCGCGAGGCATTGATGGCGCAGCGGGCGCAGGCTTACCTGCGGGGCGAAGAAGCAGGATAAAGGTTCAGCTCCTGGCATTTTCGAGTGAGCGTGTTGCGCCCTATTCCAAGCCGCTGCGCAGCTTCGGCTCGCCGATCGCGAGAATGTCCTAAAGCAGTGCGGATCAAAGTCGCTTCAAACTCGCGCAGCAAGGTGGCCATGATGGCGGGCTCATTGCGCTCCAGCCGCCGGCTTACGTCGTCGGCCAGTAAATTCGCCCATACCGGCATACCCAAATCTTCCTGCTTTGCAGTGCGCTCGAGGCCCCCGTCGACGGGAACACTGGACTGCGCCCAGAGTAATCCGCCGCCAGAGTTAAGTTCTGGAGGCAGGTCGCCGACGTCCACCCATTGTCCCGAGGCCATCACCGTCACCCAGTGGCAGAAATTTTCCAACTGACGGATATTGCCCGGATACTCGAATCGCACAAGGGCCGCCTGAGCCTCGGGTGTGAGTTTTCGGGTCGGCACACCCAGTTTTTCGGCGCTTTCCTGCAGGAACAAGTCTGCCAATGCGGGAATATCTTCTTTGCGTTCGCGTAACGGCGGCAGTCGCAGGCGGATCACATTGAGGCGATGGAACAGATCTTCTCGAAACTGCCCTTGCGCCACTCGTTGCTCCAGCGGCTGGTGGGTGGCCGCCACAATGCGTACGTCCACCCGCACAGCCTGCGATCCGCCAACGCGGTAGAAGCTGCCTTCGGCCAGCACACGCAGCAGCCGGGTTTGCAACTCGAAAGGCATGTCGCCAATCTCGTCAAGGAATAATGTGCCCCCGTCAGCTTCTTCGAAGCGGCCCCGACGCATCGTCGTGGCGCCCGTGAATGCGCCGCGCTCATGACCGAACAGTTCAGCTTCGAGAAGATCGCGGGGAATGGCCGCCGCATTCAGAGCGACGAAGGGGTTTGCAGCCCTCGTGCTGTGAGTATGCAGGGCACGGGCGATCAGTTCCTTCCCAGTGCCCGATTCACCGGTAATCAACACGGTCGCCGATGAGACGGCAAGGCGCCCAATGGCCCGGAACACCTCTTGCATGGCCGCGGATGCCGATCTCATCATCAAGCGGTCGCCCTTTTTCGCCACGGCGACTTCCGGATTGCTGCTTGCGGCCGGTGCTTCGCCAACATCGGAAGAATCGGCCGGCGGCGCGTTTTGGCTGCGCTTTGCCGAAGTGTCGGCAGCTCGCTGAATCAGCGCCACCGCCTCATTGATGTCGAACGGCTTGGCCAGGTAATCGAAAGCTCCCTTCTGGAAGGCAGCCACCGTGCTGCTCAGGTCTGTATAGGCCGTCATGACGATGACGGCCAGTTCTGGAAGGCGCTGCTTGATCTCGTGAAGCAAGGCGAGGCCATCCTTGCCGGGCATGCGTATGTCCGTAATCAATACATCGGGAACGTCCGTCTCCAGGGCTTCAAGCATGTCGTGGGCCGACACGAAGCTGCGCGTGGGAAGCTGGGCTCGCTGCAGGGCTTTCTCAAGCACCCAGCGTATGCTTTGATCATCATCGACTATCCAGACGGCTTTCATGACAGCTCCAAAATAACTTCTGAAAAGCAACGGCGCAGGCGCCCATTTTCCTTGTGGACCAGCTTCAGGGCGATTCCAATGGCAATATCAGGCGAAACTCGGTGCGGCCCGCACGGGAGTCAAACTCGACGATTCCGCCGTGCTGTTGCGCGAACTCCTGAGCAAGACTCAAGCCAAGCCCTGTTCCGCTGGCCCGACCGGTTACCAGTGGATGAAATATTTTGTCGCGCAACTCATCGGGAACACCCGGCCCATTGTCGATCACGGAAACGATGACTCCCATGCGTACCGGGCGGCCGGCCGGCGCAAGATGCCGTCCGATGCGTGTGCGCAAGGTTAGGGTCGGTGCGATGGTGCAGTGGCCCTCAACCAATGACTGCGCCCCGTTGCGCGCGATGTTCAGCAAGGCCTGGACGAGGCGCTCGCGGTCTCCCGTCAACTCGGGAACCGAGGCGTCATAGTCACGCCTAACCTCTATGGCCGGAGAAAACTCCGCCCGCAGCAAAGTAAAGACGCGCTCGCAGATTTCGTGAATGTTGAAGCGCGCCATTCGAAGGGTGTCGCCCTGGGGTGCGATGAGCCGATCCACCAAGCCCTTGAGCCGATCGACCTCGTTCACGATAACGCCGGTATATTCCCGCAGAGGACTCTGTGCCAGCTCGGCCTCGAGCAACTGGGCGGCGCCGCGTATGCCTCCCAAGGGGTTCTTTATCTCGTGGGCCAGATTACGCAAAGATTCGCGCTGGACTTGAAGCTCTTTGCTTAATTGCTGAGTGCGGTCGGGTGCGCCTTGATGTTCAAGACTGCGCACCTCGAGCAAGGCGCTCCAGGTGAGGTGGCCGACTGGGGTTATCGTGACGCTTACCGGTAGTGCACCGGATTGAGTCCGTGCCAGGGTGGACAGGCTGAAGACACCGTACAGGCCTCGCACGGCGTCGCCGAATCGACTTTCCAGCGCTGTCTCGGCTTCGAACATCGCCAAGGCCTCATGGCCTGCAAGTTGGCGCTGAGAAAGACCAAACAGTTCCTGGGCGGCGACGTTGGCGCCAAGCACTTTGCCAGCTTCATCCAGCGCCAATATCGCCGTGGCAAGCAGATCGTAGTGGTCGATGGAATGCATCACCATACGCTCCGCCCGCCTTAAGCCGCCTACAGGCTGTAGTACATGTCGAACTCGATCGGATGAGTCGTCATGCGCAGGCGCGTGATCTCGGCCATCTTGAGTTCGAGGTAGGCGTCGATCATGTCGTTGCTGAAGACTCCTCCGCGGGTCAGGAACTCGCGGTCGGTGTCCAGCGCCTGCACGGCCTCTTCAAGCGAAGCACACACCGTGGGGATCTTGGCGTCTTCTTCGGGCGGCAGGTCGTACAGGTTCTTGTCGGCCGGGTCACCCGGGTGGATCTTGTTCTGGACGCCATCCAGGCCGGCCATCATCATGGCCGAAAAGGCCAGGTATGGATTGGCCAGCGGATCAGGGAAACGCGCCTCGACCCTGCGCGCTTTGGGGCTGCTGACGTAAGGAATGCGGATCGACGCCGAGCGGTTGCGCGCCGAGTAAGCCAATTTGACCGGCGCCTCGAAGTGCGGCACCAGCCGCTTGTACGAGTTGGTGGAAGGATTGGTCAGGGCATTCAGGGCGCGCGCATGTTTGATGATGCCGCCGATGTAGAACAATGCGAATTCGGATAAGCCCGCGTAGCCATTGCCCGCGAACAGGTTCTGCCCGTCTTTCCAGATGGACTGGTGAACGTGCATGCCCGAACCATTGTCGCCTACCACGGGCTTGGGCATGAATGTGGCTGTCTTGCCATAGACATGAGCCACGTTATGGACCGTGTATTTGAGAATCTGGTTCCAGTCGGCCCGGCGCACCAGGGTGGAGAACTGAGTGCCGATCTCCATTTGGCCGGGGCCGGCCACTTCGTGGTGATGCACCTCGACGGGTACGCCCTGCTGCTCAAGCAGCAAGCACATTTCGGAACGGATGTCGTGGAAGGAATCCACAGGCGGAACCGGCACATAGCCGCCCTTGACCGAAGGCCTGTGCCCCATGTTGCCGCCATCAAGCTCCAGCCCACGCGACCATGACCCTTCTTCAGACTTGATCTTGACGAAACACCCCGAGGCGTCGTCATTCCAGGTGATGCCATCGAATACAAAGAATTCGGGTTCGGGGCCGAAATAGGCCGTATCGCCCAGCCCGCTGGATTTCAGGTAGGCCTCGGCGCGGCGGGCCAATGAACGTGGATCGCGGTTATATCCTTTCAGGTCTGATGGCTCGAGCACGTCGCAGGTGAGAATAAGCGTGCTTTCCTCACGGAAGGGATCCAGGCGAGCCGACGTCGGGTCGGCCATCAACAACATGTCGGAGGCTTCGATGCCCTTCCAGCCGGCGATCGACGAACCGTCGAACGCCTGCCCGGACTCGAGCTTTTCTTCATCAACGGTATGGCCGGGCACGGTCATGTGATGCTCGCGACCGAGCGTGTCGGTAAAACGAAAATCTACAAAAGCGACTTCACGTTCGGCGATCAGCTTCACAATTTCTTCTGCGGTGGACATAAAGGCTCCAAGCTAGATAATGGTCAAAATAAGGACGTCGATATGCTTAACGCAACAACCGTGCCAGTTTTAGGTACTTCGAACAGGGCGGTTTCGACCTTTTCGCCGGGAAACACCGCGTTTTTCAACGGGAGCATGCTCCATTTTGGTGCGCCGCCCCATGTTGGGTCAAATTGTAGTGCAAAGCCAGCGCGCCAATACGGGGAAAACAGATACGAACTGTAAAACCGTCGACGGAATTCGGGGCTGTTTTCAAGCCAGGAACATGCTTTGAAGATCATTCAGAAAGCGCCATCCCAGCGCAGTGGCTTGTATCCGCGAAGGGTTTGCTTCGAGCAAGCCTTTGTCGACCGCGCGATTCAAGACCGGAAGGATGGCGGCCAGGTTAAGGCCGGTGCGTTCTTCGAAGCCGGCCGCTTCAACTCCGTGTCGCAGGCGCAATGCATTGAGCATGAACTCGAAAGGCAGGTCTTGCGCAGAGACCTCTACCTCTTCGGCAATGTGGCCACCATCGCGCACTTGCGCTTTTTCCATCCACGAAGCGGGTTGACGCAGCCGCGATTGACGGATGATCCGGTCGGGAAAAGACAGCTTCCCATGAGCGCCTGGCCCGATGCCCAGGTAGTCGCCAAACTCCCAATAATTGACGTTGTGACGGCTGCGTCCGCCTTCCCGCGCATAAGCCGAAACCTCGTAGCGCTGCCAGCCCCCTTCTTCCGCCAGTTCGGCCACGCGATCCTGCATGGCGGCGGCGGTGTCGTCGTCGGGAAGCCCGGAGGGCGGATACTTGGCAAAGACAGTGTTGGGTTCCAGCGTCAGGTTGTAGAGTGATAGGTGCTCTGTACCAAAAGCCATGGCTGTGGCCAGGTCGGCTTGGCAGGCATCCAGCGTCTGGCCGGGCAAGGCGAACATCAGGTCGAGGTTGACCCGATTGAACGCATTTTGCGCGGCGTCGATGGCGCGCCGCGCCTGGCCCGAATCGTGAATGCGGCCCAGGGCTTTCAGCGCCGCATCGTCAAAGCTTTGTATTCCCAAAGAGATACGATTGACGCCGCTTCGGGCGTAATCCTGAAAGCGTTGCGCTTCGACCGTGCCTGGGTTGGCCTCCATGGTGATTTCGGCGTCGGGCCACAAATTCAGACAGGCGCGGAACATGGCCAGCATTTCATCCACGGCGGCGGCTGATAACAGGCTGGGCGTGCCTCCGCCAATGAAGACCGTGTACACCTGCCGGCCCCAGATCAACGGAAGCGCCTGTTCCAGATCGGCGCGCAAGGCAGCCAGATACTCTTGCTCGGGCAGTTCGCTTTGAAGCTCATGCGAATTGAAATCGCAATACGGGCATTTGCGCACGCACCACGGCACATGTACATACAGCGATAAAGGCGGAAGGCTCGCAAGCCTGGTCCCGCCGGGCTGTTGCGCGGCCATTCGGCCCTGAGGCATGATGCGAATGACTTTCTGCACCTAGCCCTCGTCGTTGGCCAAAGCCTTCAATAGCTTGCTCAGGGCCCGAGCGCGATGGCTGTGCCGGTTCTTTTCTTCAGCGGGCAATTCGGCTGCGGTCATGCCCAGATCGGGCAGAAAGAAATACGGGTCGTAGCCAAAACCATTTTCGCCGGCCGGCTCTTTTGCAATGCTGCCGCGCCAGACGCCTTCGGCGACGATGGGCCGGGGGTCGTCGGCGCTGCGCACATACACAAGCACGGCCACATACGACGCGGCGCGATCGGTTTCCCCTTCGAGTACATGCAGCAAATGCTGGTTATTGGCGGCGTCCGACTTTTGGCCGCCTTGCAAACTGGCATAGCGGGCCGAGTACACGCCCGGGGCTCCCCCAAGGCAATCGACGCAAAGCCCCGAATCGTCGGCCAAAGCAGGCAAGCCCGTATGCCGGCTGGCATGACGAGCCTTCTCCAGCGCATTTTCAATGAAGGTAGTGTAGGGCTCGTCGGTTTCGGAGACACCCAATAGGCCCTGCGGAACCATCTGTATGCCAACGCCCGACAAAATAGCCGAGAACTCTTTTAACTTGCCGGGGTTATTTGAAGCAAGGACGACCTTGTATTGGCTTGACTCGTCGGCACGAACGGTTGGAACTGCTGGGTTGGGCATGAGCGATCGGAAGAGAAAATGAGATTGCGGTTAGCGCGAACAGCGGCCGGCGAGCTCGCCGCCGACCATGACAGCGCCAGTTTAACCGACGGCGCCAGGGCAGGCCTATTGCAATCAATCACTGTCAGGAGGCTTGCGACAGTGCCTGTTTTTGCAGTTCGATCAAATTCGCAATGCCGCCCGCCGCCAAGTCAAGCAAGGTGTCAAGCGCTTCGCGGTCAAAGGTTTGGCCCTCGGCGGTGCCCTGCACTTCGACGAAGCCGCCCGCGCCGGTCATGACTATGTTCATGTCGGCGCCGCAGCCCGAATCTTCAGGGTAATCCAGATCGAGTACCGGTTGGCCGCCCACCAGGCCCACCGACACCGCGGCCACGTGGTCAAGCAATGGTTCACCGGCCAATTCGCCCTTTGCGGATAGCCCGCGCACTGCCAGCGCCGCCGCCAACCATGCACCAGTGATGGCGGCGCAGCGCGTGCCGCCGTCCGCCTGCAACACATCGCAATCCAAGTGCAGGGTACGCTCGCCCAGCGCTTCAAGATCGAACACGGCGCGCAGACTGCGCCCGATGAGGCGCTGGATTTCCTGCGTGCGGCCGCTTTGCTTTCCCCGGGCGGCTTCACGGTCGGATCGTGTATGAGTGGAGCGAGGCAACATGCCGTATTCGGCTGTGACCCAGCCCTGTCCCTTTCCCTTGAGAAAAGGCGGAACCTTATCGAGCACGCTGGCGTTGCACAATACGTGGGTATCGCCCATCTTGATCAGTACCGACCCTTCGGCATGGCGCGTATAGCCGATTTCAAGGGAAACGCTGCGCAATTGGTCGAACAGGCGGCCGGAAGGCCTGGAAGAAGCGATGGAAGACAAGAAAAACTCCTGGGTCTGATGAAATAACGCGCCGCCATGGGCAATAATAGAAAACACCCTTCATTATGCAGGATACCTCTACATGATACGCAGCATGACCGCCTTTGGAGCCGCCGGCGCCGAATCCGACATGGGCAGCGTCACCGTTGAAGTTCGCACCGTCAACAGTCGCTATCTCGATGTCAATTTACGTTTGCCCGACGAGTTGCGTTTGGCCGAAGCACCGTTGCGTGAACAGGTCGGTCTTTACTTGCGACGCGGAAAAGTCGATGTCAGGGTCGCTTTCGCGCGTGCCGGCGCCGACTCGGAACAGGTTTTAAGTGATGACTACCTGCGCCACATTACCCGGCAATTGGAGCAAGCCCGGGCGCTTGTACCCGACACACCGGCGCCGACCCTGTTCGAGTTGATCAAGGGGGCCAACGCGTCAGACACCGCGCCCGACCCAAAGGCCTGGAACGCATTGTGCACCCAGGCCGCCGCCCAGGCCCTGGCCGAACTTCAGGCCAACCGCGGGCGCGAAGGCGCGCGCCTGGCCCAAATGATGCTGGAGTGCGCCGACGGCATTGCCGATATCGTCGAGGCCGTTCAGGCTGAAGTGCCTCGTCTTTTGGATGAACATCGCCAGAAGCTGGCGGCCAAGCTGCGTGACACGCTCGAGGCGGCCAGCCCCTCTGGCCTGTCGCAGATCAGCGGCGAAGAGCTCTCTGCCCGCATCGCGCAGGAAACCTCTTTGTTTTCGCTTCGCATCGACGTGGCCGAAGAGCTCGCCCGGCTTCGATCACACCTCAGTGAGCTTCAGCACATTTTGTCCGGCAACCAGAGCGCGCCGGCAACCGAGCCTGGCAGCGCCCAAGCCCCCAAGACCAAGAAGGCCGACAAAGCAGGCGCGAGCCTCGGAAAACGGCTTGATTTTCTGTTCCAGGAAATGAATCGCGAGGCCAATACGCTGGGTTCCAAAGCAAGTGGAATTGCGGTTACCCGCGCGGCGATCGACCTCAAACTATTGATCGAGCAGATGCGGGAGCAGGCGCAAAACATCGAATGAGAATCCGGCCCTGCTATACTGTTTAAATAAACAGCAATGCAGATCATGGCGCGACAGCTCGACAATCCTTTCTACTACCTCGAAAACTTCGAGTTCGTATTAACCTGGGTCGGGCAGCGCTACGCCGACGTGCTTGATCACGACGAACTGGGCTTCATACAGCAATATCGGGGCCTGCCGCAGGCGTCACGCGCTCTGTTGGCGCGCATGGTCATGCGCCGTGGCGCCCTGTTTCGTCATGGCAGGCTGCACTACACCGAAATCGGCTGCGTTCAAGAAGCGCTTGCGCCGCTGGCTCAGGGCGGGTGGGTCAACCTCAACCCCCTGCTCAATCTCGAACAGGCGTTCGGTCTTTTCACCAAGCCCGAACTTCTGCTTGCATTCGCCGGCCATGGTCTGGCGCCGGCGCTTTCCAAAAAGGCCATGTTCGAGCATTTGTCCGCCCAAGCGGCTCCAAGCGCCTTCCGACACCATGAACAAGATTCCCATGAGCATCATTCGTCCATAAACACCGAGCCGCCCGCAACTATCCGCGATTGTGCGTTACCGCTGCGCCAGTGGTGGCCCGATGCCGACGATGAGGTCTGCGAATTGCTCATCATGCCCATGTGCGAGCGTTTCAGGCTGATGTTTTTTGGCAATATGCGTCAAGACTGGAGCGAATTCGTCTTGGCCGACCTGGGGCTGTATCAGTACGAGACGGTGGCCTTCTCCGACTCATGCCGGGCGATGGACACTCGGCAAGATGTCGACGACTATCTGCATTTGCATGAATGCGCAGAACGCCTGCGTGCCAACGACGACCTCCAGGCCATCATGGCGTGCATTCCCGCACAACCTTACGCCAACCATTGGATAGAACGCCGCCGCGCCAAACTGCTGTTTCGCATCGGCCAAGCGTGCGAACGGGCACAGAAGTGGGAAGACGCGCTGCAAGCCTATGGCGCAAGCAGCCATGGCGAAGCCAGGGTGCGGCGGGTGCGCGTGCTGGAACGCACCTTGCAACACGAATCAGCCTTGCTCTGCGCCGAAGAGGCGCTAAAGAGCCCCGCCGGCGATGCCGAGGCGCAACTGCTTGCACGCATGCAACCGCGCCTGAGGCGCAAGCTGGGCCTCCCAGTCCAGGTCGAATCCGCACTACCGCCACCGCAAACGTTTCAAATCGACGTGCCCCATGCAGCGGCGCAGCGCGTCGAAGAGGTGGCTCGCGAATACTTGCATCGCGACGACGCACCTGTGCACTACGTGGAAAACACGCTCATCAACAGTTTGTTCGGCCTTCTTTGCTGGGATGCCATCTTTGCGCCGCTGCCGGGCGCGTTCTTCCACCCTTTTCAGCGGGGGCCGGCAGATCTTCACGACCCAGGTTTCAGCTTGAGGCGTAAAGACCTGCTCAAGACTTGCTTGTCGCAACTGGAATCAGATCAATACCGGCACACCATCCAGGAGAACTTCGCGGCCAAATACGGCAGGCAATGTTCATTCGTGCACTGGCCCTTGTTGAACGATGCGGTGCTGCAACAGGCGTTGCACTGCATACCGCCCACGCATCTCAAAAAATGGTGCGAGCGTTTGCTGGTCGATATTCCCGGCAACCGTTCAGGCTTGCCCGACCTGATCCAGTTCCAGCCTGCCACAAAAAACTATCGAATGATCGAAGTAAAGGGCCCTGGTGACCGGCTGCAAGACAATCAACGACGCTGGCTGGCTTACTTTGCCCAGCACGGCATGCCCGTCGCCGTCTGTTTCGTGCGCTGGACGGAATCGCCATGAATTACGCCGTCTCTGTAAGAACCTTGTGCGAGTTCGCAGCACGCCGCGGCGATCTCGATTTACGCTTTCATCTGGCGCCCAGCGGTCAGGAAGGGGTGGCAGGCCACCGCATCGTCATGAGCCACCGTGCCGCCAATTACCAAAAGGAAGTCACGCTTCAGGGGCACCTGGGGCCGCTTTCGGTGCGCGGGCGCGCCGACGGCTTCGATCCTGACGCCCGTCGGCTCGAAGAAATAAAAACCTATCGAGGCCGCTTACGCGACATGCCGGCAAGCCAAAGCGGGCTGCACTGGGCGCAAGTGCGCGTCTATGGCCACCTCATGTGCCGGAAACTGGGGCTCGACACCATCGACCTGGCCCTGGTGTATTTCAACATCACCTCCGGGCGAGAGACCGTGCGCAGCGAATCCCGCAGCGCCCTCGAACTCGAGCAGCATTTCAGTGCGCTGTGCGACAACTTCGTGGCCTGGGCCGAGCAGGAACTGCGTCACCGCGAAGCGCGCGATGAGGCCTTGCTGGCGCTTCGCCTGCCTTTCGAAGGTTTTCGTGATGGCCAGCGCACCCTGGCCAAAGCGGTATACCGCGGCTTGCGCGACGGCGCCCATCAAGCAATACAGGCTCCCACCGGCATCGGCAAGACCATGGGCACACTGTTCCCGGCTCTTAAAGCCATGCCGCCCAAGGACCCGGGAAAGGGCCTGGACAAGCTCTTCTTCCTCACTGCCAAGACCCCGGGGCGCGAGGTTGCGCTGCATGCCGCTCGAGTGATCCGGAAGACGGGAACCAAGTCTTTGCGCGTCATTGAGCTGGCCTCCCGCGAACAGGCTTGTGAGCACCCCGACAAGCATTGCCACGGCCAGAGTTGCCCGCTGGCCAAGGGCTTTTATGATCGTTTGGGCGCAGCGCGGGCGTCCGCGGTGCAAGCCGGCCTGCTTGACCGCGCGGCGCTGCGGCGTATCGCTCTCGAGCACCTGGTTTGCCCCTATCACCTGGCGATGGAGCTTGTGCCATGGTGCGACGTTGTCATAGGCGACTACAACTATTACTTTGATGTGGGCGCCACCTTGCACGCTCAGGCCGAAACCCAGCAATGGCGCATTGCTGTATTGGTCGACGAAGCCCATAATCTCGTCGAGCGCGCACGCGCCATGTACACCGCTGCGTTGCGGCTGAATGACCTTAAAAGCCTTTCGCGCGCCACGGCCGGCCTGCATGGCATGCTGGACGAACTTGAAGATGCCTGGACGGTGTTGCTTGATGGTCAAGCCGAACCCTACCGGCACCACAACACACCGGCGCAACCCTTTCTCCAAGCGCTGAAACAGGTGGCAGGCGCGCTTTCCGAGCAACTTGAAAAGCTCGAGGAATCAGCGCATGACGAGGCGTTGCGCTTTTACTTCGGCGTGCTGCATTTTTTACGCATGGCAGAAAGCTTTGGGCCGCACTCTGTATTCGAAACCTCGATTTCCAAGGGCAGTGAAGCCAAGGCGCCATCTTCGGAATGCGTCATTCGCAATGTCATGCCCGCGCCCTACTTGAAGCCGCGCTTTGAAACCTCGCACGCTTGTGTGCTGTTCTCGGCCACCCTCCAACCTTGGGAGTTCTATGCAGACGTGCTCGGCCTGCCCGATTCGACGGCCTGGGTCGAGGTAGACACCCCATTCAGCTCCGAACAGCTTCAAGTACGCATCATTGGTGACATCTCCACGCGTTGGGCCGACCGGGACGCTTCCCTTGAACCCATGACACGGATCATCGCCGCCCAATATGCACGCAAGCCCGGCAACTATTTGGTGTTTGCCGGCAGCTTTGATTATTTGCACCGTCTGGCCGCCACCCTTGACGCCAATCATCCCGACATACCCACGTGGACTCAGTCCCGCGATATGAGCCCCGCCGCCAGAGCGGGTTTTCTTGCGCGTTTCGACAGTTCCGGCCGAGGCATCGGCTTTGCCGTGCTGGGCGGCGTCTTTGCCGAGGGGATAGACCTGCCCGGCGAGCGTCTGATCGGCGCCTTCATTGCCACTCTGGGGCTGCCCCAGGTCAACCCCGTCAACGAAGCTTTAAAGCAATGTCTGAACACCTGCTTTGCGGGACGCGGCCAAGATTACACCTACCTGTATCCGGGCCTGCGCAAGGTGGTGCAAGCCGCGGGACGCATCATACGCACCCCGCAAGACGAGGGCGTGGTGTATTTGATGGACGATCGCTACAAGCGGCCGGTGGTACGCCGGCTGTTGCCGTCGTGGTGGTGTATCGAGCATGTGAAGGCCGAAGAGGCAGCCGCTTCTTTGCGCACAAATGAAGGGCCGACGCGTGCTTTTCCTGCAATGCTCAGCGTTGAATAGGAGCCAGTCGCGCTATCAGGCCGGCATGAGCGGGATACTGCTCGATCAAGACGCACGTGTCGGCCATTTCGAACTCGCTGAATTCGAATCCGGGCGCCACCGTACAGCCCACCAAAGCAAAGCTGCTGCTCTGCGCATCGGCGGCAGACGGGCCTGAGCCCTTGGTTTTCAAACGCGCTGCGGCGGGTCGGCATGCGTTTGATGCCAACTGGGCCGCAAACCAGCAACCCGCCGGCACAACCGCCTGGAATGTGCAGGCAGGGTCGCGCAGAGGGTCGCCCAGGCGGTGCGTGACCAACCCCTTTTCATCGTCCAGAACGTAAACGTTCAAGGCAGACCCCGTATAAAAATGCCACAGCTCGTCGGAAGCAATGCGGTGCCAAGCGGAATGGTCGCCAGACTCGAGCATGTAGTAAATGGCGGTGGAGGCGCTGCGCCGGCCTGCATCCGCCATCACGCCCAAGGGGCTGCGATAGGTTTCGCGGTAATAGCCGCCCTCGGGGTGGGCTTGCAGGTTGAATTGCTTGATCAGGCGTTGCGCCGAGGTTTCGTCTGGGTTCACAGTCTGCCTTATTGCCATGCTTTCAAAAAAGCCATCAATACGCGGGTGGAGTTCTCGGCCGCCAGGTTCAAAAAGGTGTGGACTTCTTCGGCGCCGTCGCCGCCGCCGGCCAGGTCGCTGAGCGAGCGAAAAGCGATAAACGGAACGCCATTGCTGTAAGCCACCATGGCGCAGGCGGCGCTTTCCATGTCAACGACATTGGCCTGGAAAGCACTGTGCAGATGCTCGCGCAGTTGCGCATTGTCGACGAATACCGGTCCCGACACACCATTGCCGCCGATGACAAGCGAAGGCCGATGCGAAAGGCATTGCCCCTTGGCGTCGCAATTTGTCAGCTCGACACTTTGAATACGCCGCGCCACATCAAGCAGGCCCGGGTCGCTGTCGAACCAGAACTTTTCGTGCAGCGCGGGTTGAGCAGCGCTTCTAACCATGACGGGCCGCGTGAAGAACATGCCGAAACCCGGCGCATCCACTTCACCGCCCACGCCCATCGCGTCGTATCGTCCCGGCTCAACCTCGAGTACCGCCACAGTTTCCAGGTACTGCCCCCAGCGTTCCACCACAGTGACGTCGCCGATATGCAGTTCGGGGTTTACGCCGCCCGCAACGCCGCTGAATATGATGTGGCTGATCTTGAAACGATCCAGCGCCAATTGAGTGTTCATGGCGGCATTGGTCATGCTGACCCCGCTTAGAAAAAGCACCACTGGCTTGTCCTGCAATGCGCCGGTCAGGAATTCCACGCCGTTGATCGAATGGCTTTCCGCATCTTGAAGCGAGCCTCGTAATACAAGCAGCTCGGGTTCGAAGGCCGAGATGATCGCGACGCGGGTGGTTTCATCGATGCGTACGGAGGCTTGCGCCCCGGAGCCCCACCACGCCGCCATCATGATAAGGGCCAGCGCCCCGATGGCGCCGATGCGGCGGGCGTAAAGGAATGGCCAGTCCGTCATATGGTGTCCAAAAGTAAACAGTGTGGGCGATATTGTACGGGTGAAGTGCCGCGGAACCCCTGGTTCACAGCACGAACAGTTGCACAATTACGTTTCTTTCATGCTTGGCGACAAGCTGGGGATGGACGTCATGACCCTGATACATGGGCAACATACAAAACCGCTTTAACTTATGAATGTAACTCTATAAATATATTGGTAATTTCCAAGTTTTCTGATAATATCGATTTCAGTTTTCCCCAGACTGGATCGCCATGCCCATCGCCCTTCGCCAACCCTTGTTTTGCTCCCTGGCCGCCCTGCTATTTGCCGGCGTATTCGCTTCGAACGGGGCTTGGGCTCAACAGGCCGGTTCGGTTCAAATGCAAGCTGTTTCCAGTTCGCAGGCGACAACCCTTGCCCCACGAAAAAACCATGCGCTGGCCGGCTCAGCCCAAGGCGGCGTCATTCAGGTGGCTTTACGTCAAAGTCGGCTAGAAACCGCACCCGCAGCGCCTCGGCACGCGCCGCCATCATCGGCCGGCGTACGGCTTGCCCAGTTGCACTCTGAAGTGGCTTTCGTGCAAGACCTGTCCAGCTCGACCGTGCTGTATGACCAGAATAGCGACCAGGCCCGTCCCATCGCTTCCATATCCAAGCTCATGACGGCATTGGTGGTGGCCGAGGCCGGCTTGCCCATGGACGAAACGCTTACCATCATCGATGCCGACGTCGATCGCATGCGCCATTCACGCTCGCGTCTTCGTGTCGGCAGCAAGCTTAGCCGCGCCGACATGTTGCACCTTGCGTTGATGTCCTCCGAAAACCGGGCCGCCAACGCATTGGGCCGCCACTACCCCGGCGGGATGCCTGCGTTTGTGCGCGCCATGAACGACAAGGCGCGTGCGCTGGGCATGCGCAACACGCACTTTGTCGAGCCAACCGGCTTGTCCGAGCTTAATGTTTCGACCCCGCGCGATCTGGTCAAGCTGTTGCGGGCAACTGCACAAGAACCGCTCATCCAGCGCTACTCTACCGATGAAAGCTATCAGGTCACCATCAACAAAGGGCACACGCTCAAATACAACAATACTAATCGACTGGTCAAAAACGACAATTGGAACATCCAGCTTTCCAAGACCGGCTTCATCAACGAGGCCGGGCAATGCCTGGTCATGGTCGCCCGCATCGGCGGCCGCGATCTGGCCATCGTGCTGCTTAATGCAAGCGGAAGTTATTCACGCATAGGCGATGCGGTCCGCTTGCGCAATTTCGTCGAGAACGAAACCAACCTGGCCATGCTGTAGCGTCGCGTAGCCGGCGGCACGTGGCCGCCCCGCCCGTCCAAATGCGTTAAGCTACAAGGCATATTTTTTGTTCGTCGATTTTTCATGTGCATCGCCTATCTGGCTATCGGCGCTCATCCCGACTGGCCTTTGTTCATTGCAGCCAACCGCGACGAGTTCCACGCCCGTCCCGCCACTGCTGCGGCCCCTTGGCCGACTCATCCCCACCTGCTGGCCGGCATCGACAATATCGCCGGAGGCACTTGGCTGGGCGTCACCCGGCAAGGCCGATTCGCGCTGCTGACCAATTACCGAGACATGGCCTACGATCCCCAGGCCGCCTCGCGCGGAGCACTGGTCGCCGATTTCCTGCAAGGCAAGGAAAAACCCAGCGTTTACGCCGAATCAGTTGCCCTGCAAGGCGATCGCTACAACGGTTTCAACCTTATCGTGGGCGACCTGAAGCAGGCCTTTTACATCGGCAATCGGCACGAGGGCGGTCAAGCCATGAAACTGGGGCCCGGACGTCATGTGCTGTCGAACCATTTATTGAACACAGCCTGGCCCAAGACGCAGCGCCTGAAAGAACGGTTGGACAACTACCCCCTGGAAAACATTCCAATAACGTTGACCCCGATTTTTGACATCCTGAAGGACCAGACCGTTGCCCAGGACGATGCGCTGCCCAGCACCGGCTTGACTCTGGAGCGCGAACGTTTGCTCAGCAGCCCTTTCATCATCAGCCCTGAGTACGGCACGCGCTGCTCCACTGTGGTGGCCATCGACGCGGCAGGCCGCGGTTTTTTCAGCGAAATTACCTACGATCGCCAAGGCACGGCCGCCGAACGCCACGACTGGCCGTTCAATGCAGTGTCGGGTTAGGCGGATCAAGGTCTTGAAGATCGATCCCTTCAGGCTCGTTACGCAACTCACCCAGGGCGCTTTTCCAGCTTCGTAGCGGAACACAGGTTTGCAATCTGTAGATGGCCTGCCTGACCAGGGCGTCGTGCAGTTCGTGGCCTATTCGCGAAGCAATGTCCAGGGTGGCGTCGCCTTGAATTTCGGCCATATGTTTGTGGGTTTCATGCATGAAATCGACAGGCACGATGGGGTCTTCTTCGCCGTGCAGAAAATGCAGTGTGGTGGCCGGCGGAGCCATGTCGGGCAGTTTTGCGTAGCTGCCCGAAAATGCCAGTACCCGCCCGGCCAGGTCGAGCTGTGCATGGACAGCCTCGAGCGCAATGGTGGCGCCTTGGCCAAAGCCTGCCAGGGCGGTGTGCTCTCCTTCGAATTGGTATTGCCTTTGAAGGCGCTGTATAAGTGAGACCAGCCCCGGCAAAGCCGCCCGAACCCGCTCCACATAATTTTCTTCAGTCAGGCCGTTTTGGTCGAACCAGTGGCGAACATCTTCGGTCGTTTGCAATGGTGCATAGGGCAATACGACCATGCTTTGAGGAAACGCCTGTTTGATGGATTGAGCCAGATGGCTTAACTGCCCCGGTGAGGAAGCATCATCGTGAAGGAGAACGAAAAGCTGTTTGGGAGCGCCTTGTGCGGGCACGTAGATCAGGGGCATCGGAGGCGGCTCTTTGGAGCCTGAAGATGTAGTCATGAAAATCGTTATACGCCGTATGCTTGGAACATAGGTGTAGGTTAGCAGTTAAATCTTTTGTGACAAACCCAGGATCAGGTCGGAAAAGCCTTCACCCGGTAAGATATACTGTATATAAATACAGTATTGAAGCCACCTATGAAGCCATCTTCTTCACTGCTTCGCCACCCCGAGCGCATTCATCCCGGTCTCTGGAAAGGCTCCCAGCTTGCCAGGGCGCAGCGCCCCGCGCTTTCCACTGGTTTTGCCCAGCTTGATACCGAGCTGCCGGGCCAAGGCTGGCCCATAGGGTCTTTGGTCGAACTCACCCTCGAGCGTCCGGGCATCGGTGAAATCGCCTTGCTGCGTCCGGCCCTGGCCCAATTAGGCGGCGAGCGAAGCATTATGTTCATCCGGCCGCCCTATGCGGTGCATGCCCAGTGCTGGGCCAATTGGGGCTTGCGCCACCACAATGTCTTCTGGGTCCAAAGCAATTCCCTCCACGATACGCTTTGGGCCTGCGAGCAGGCCCTTCGCCACAATGCCTGCGCCGCCCTGCTTTGCTGGGCGTCCGGCGCCCAGCCTCAAGATCTGCGGCGCTTGCACGTGGCCGCCCGGCAAAGCGACACCCTGCTCATCATGCTGCGTTCATCGGCCGAAAGCCGCCAGCCTTGCGCTGCTCCGTTAAGGCTTGGCCTAAGCCCCGCCTTTCATGGCTTGCACGTCGCCGTCGTCAAACGATGCGGGCCCGTTTGCGAGCACGCCATCCCCATCGTCCTGCATCCCGAACGCGCCCATTCCGGCGCTGGTGTCAACCATGTCTCTTTGGATCAGTCTTTATCTGCCCTTTCACAGCCTCGACGCCGCTTTTCCTCAATGGAACACTAAAAAGCTCGCTGCGGCCGTTCTGGATCACGATCAGGTCTGCGCCCTGACGCCGGCCGCCCGCGAAGCAGGCGTTTTGCCCGGCATGCGCCGCGGCACTGCACAGGCTCGCGCGCCACAGGCTGTACTGCGTCGGCGCGATCTCCAGGCCGAGGCTGAAGGGTTGCGCCAGGCCCTGCTTTGCCTGTTGCAGTACACCCCCGACATCACCGTTCTTGATCCGCACTCGCTGGCCATGGATGTCAGCGCCAGCCTCGATCTATTTGGCGGCCCCCGCGCTTTATGGCACAAGGCTCGGCGCGCCCTGCAGGGCCTCGGGCTCAATACCCGGCTGGCCATGGCGCCCAGCGCCCAAGGGGCTTGGGCGCTGGCTCTGCAAGCTCAAAGCCCGCAACGACGCGTCCTTAAATTAACCACTTTGGCGCGGCGGCTCGATGCCTTGTCCCCAGGCTGCTTGCCCGCATTGTCGCCCTGGCTCGACTGGATGAACGGCCTGGGATGCTTCACCCTGGGGCAGTTGCGCCGTTTGCCTCGCAAAGGCCTACAGCAACGTACCGGGCCCGAGGCCATGCAAGCCATCGATGCGGCCTACGGGCTGGACACGCCGCTCTATAACTGGGCATCGCCGCCCGAAACCTTTCAACGCCGCTACGATACCGAGCAGCGTCTGGAGCATGTCCACGCCGTATTGGGCGTGGCCCACATACTGGTCGAGCAGCTTTGCGGCTGGCTTCAGGCCGGCCATCACGCCACGGCTTGCCTGGTCTTTTTACTGCATCACGAAAAAGGCCGCCATGCCCGGCCGCCCACCCGACTGGAGCTTTCCTTGTCACAGGCTGGATGGCGCCCGGACGACTTCCTGCCTTCCCTTGCTGAACAATTCAACCGCCTGATACTGTCCGGTCATGTCATCGCCGTTGAACTGCTTGTTGAGAAAACCCAAGAGCGCACGCCTCATAACCCGGGTTTGTTTCCAGAGCCCGCTCAATGGGCCCGTCAAGAAAGCCGTCTGCTTGATCTTCTACGAGCCCGGCTGGGCGAAGACCGCGTCTTGCAACCGCAGCCCCTTGCCAGTCATTTGCCCGAAGTCGCCAATCTTTGGGCGCCGGCTGTAGGCGCTAAGCGCCGGCAAGCCTTTAACCCAGTAAGCCCGGCGCAAGGCCAGGCCCGTCCTTTTTGGCTTCTTGATCCTCCTCTGGCCCTGGACATCCGGCAAGACAGCCCTATCTATCAGGGCCGCCGACTGCGCCTGATTCAAGGCCCCGAACGCATCGAAAGCGGCTGGTGGAGCGACCAGGGGCATCAGCAACGCGATTACTTCATCGCCCAAGACGCCCAGTACGCGCGCTACTGGGTCTATCGCCAACGTGCTTCCGTAAGCTCCGGCTGGTTTTTGCACGGTTTGTTCGGGTAGTCCCATGCAAGCAGACCACCTGCCCGGTTATGCCGAACTCGACTGCATTTCCAATTTCAGCTTTCTAAGCGGCGCCTCGCATCCTCACGAACTGGTACGGCAGGCCGCCAAGCTTGGCTACAGCGCCATAGCGCTGGCCGACGAATGTTCGCTGGCAGGCGTGGTGCGGGCACACGTCGAAATGCTCGAACACCAGATTCAACTTATTATCGGCAGCCGTTTCCGGCTGGATGCCAACACGCCCGACGAGCTTCACATCATTGCCCTGGTGCGTGACGCCGAAGGTTATGCAAACCTGGCCGAGCTCATCACCCTGGCGCGCACGCGTCAGGCTGCAAAAGGGCAATATGCGTTAAGCCTGCAAGACATCCTGAACCCGCCCCAGAACCTGGAGCATCTGCGCGGCCTGCCCGGCTGCGTCATCATCTTCAAGCCTGCCTATTGCATGGAACCCGGCACGCTGCGCAAGCAATTGCATACCCTGCGCCATGTCTTTGGGCAAAGCCTCTGGCTGGGTCTTTCTTTGCATCATCACGACGATGATGCCCGGCATGCCGGCATCTTGCATGAAGCTGCGCAAGAACAGAACCTGCGCGTCGTGGCCACAGGCGATGTTCATATGCACGTTCGCTCGCGGCAGCCCCTGCACGACACGCTTACAGCCATCCGCCTGGGCGCCCCTATAGCCCAATGCGGCTATGCGCTGGCTTCAAACGCCGAGCCTCATTTACGCAGCCGCCTGCGTTTGTCCCAGCTTTACCCCCAGGCCGCCTTGCAGGAAACCCTGGCCATTGGCCGGCTTTGCCGCTTCAGCCTGGATGAAATCAAATATCAGTATCCGCGCGAAGCCGTCCCTAAGGGCATGAGTGCTGAACAATACCTGCGCCAGGAAACCTTTGCCGGCGCGCGCGAGCGTTATCCCCGGGGCGTGCCGGCAAAAGTCCAGGCCCAGCTCGAGACCGAGCTGGGCATCATCGCCACGTTGCACTATGAGGCCTATTTCCTTACGGTCTACGATATTGTGCGTTTTGCGCGCAGCCGGAACATTCTTTGCCAGGGTCGGGGTTCGGCCGCCAATTCGGCGGTTTGCTATTGCCTGCGCATCACCGAGGTCGACCCTGAAAACGGCAATAGCCTGTTCGCTCGCTTCATCAGCATCGAACGCAACGAGCCACCCGACATCGACGTTGATTTCGAGCACCAGCGGCGCGAAGAAGTCATCCAGTACATTTACCGGCAATATGGACGCAAGCGGGCCGCACTGGCCGCCGTGGTCATCACTTATCGTACCCGCAGCGTATTGCGCGATACCGGCAAGGCGCTGGGCGTGGAGCCCGACCTGGTCGACAAAGTGGCTAAATCATGCAGCCACTGGGACAACAAAAGCGAGCTCATCCAGAAAATGACCGAACAGGGCCTGGACCCGGGTTCGCGCCTGGCCCGGCAGTGGGCCGAGCTGGCTCAAACCCTGCGCGGCTTTCCCCGCCATCTCTCGCAACATCCCGGCGGCTTCGTGCTGGCCGACAAGAACCTGGCTCGCCTGGCGCCCATCGAGAATGCCGCCATGCCTGAACGCAGTGTCGTCCAATGGGACAAAGACGACCTGGATGCACTGGGCATCATGAAAGTAGACGTATTGGCCTTGGGCATGCTGTCGGCCTTGAATCGCATGCTGAGCTTGTTCTCTCGGCGGCGTGGACGGCGCTTTACCCTTCACGACCTTAAAGGCCACGACGAGCCCACTTTCGAGATGATCCGTCAAGCCGACACCATAGGCGTTTTCCAGATCGAGTCGCGCGCGCAAATGAGCATGTTGCCGCGCCTGAAACCCAAAGAATTCTACGATTTGGTCGTACAGGTCGCCATCGTGCGGCCGGGGCCAATACAAGGCGGCATGGTGCATCCTTATCTGCGCCGACGCAACGGAGAAAAATACACCTATCCGCACCCTGACATTGAAAAAATACTCAAACGCACCCTGGGCGTGCCCATCTTCCAGGAGCAAGCCATGCAAATCGCCATTACCGCCGGCGGCTTCACGCCCGGCGAGGCCGACGAACTGCGCCGCTCGATGGCGGCCTGGCGGCGCAAGGGCGGCATCGGGCCTTTTCAAGCCAAGCTGATCAGCGGCATGAAGAAAAACGGCTACAAACAAGATTACGCCGAAGCCATCTTCAGGCAGCTCGAAGGCTTTGGCGAATACGGGTTTCCCGAAAGCCACTCGGCCAGCTTCGCCAAACTGGCCTATTTCAGCGCCTGGTTCAAATGCCACGAACCCGAAATCTTTCTGGCCGGCCTGCTCAATTCCCAGCCCATGGGCTTTTATTCGCCCAGCCAACTGGTGCAGGATGCTCGGCGGCATGGGGTCAAGGTCTTGCCGGTGGATGTCGTGTCCAGCTTTTGGGAAACCAGTCTGGCCCCATTGGCTATCGATAACTTGCCTGATAATGAACATCCACACGAAGACACGAACCCGCCCAAAAAGGCGCCGCGTCCGGCCGTGCGGCTTGGCTTCAACCAGATCAAGGGTTTTTCCAAAGAGGCCGGCCTGCGCATCGAGGCCGCACGCAAGCAACGTTCCTTTTGCGATCTGCATGATCTGGCCCTGCGCGCAGGGCTTGAACGCGCCGATCTCGAACGCTTGGCGGGCGCCGATGCCTTGCTGACGCTTAGCGGCCATAGACGTCAGGCACGCTGGCAGGCCGCCAGCCCGCCCTTGAAGGGCCTGCTGCGCGAAGCCCCCATCCACGAGGACGAAGCGCCTTTTCTTGAGCCCGCATCCGAAGGCAGCGAGGTTTTGGCCGATTACAGCGCGCTACGCTTGTCGTTGCGAAGCCATCCGCTTGCCCTGCTGCGCAAGCAACCCGAACTTCAACCCTTTGCCAGCGCGCAGCAGCTTGCTCGTCATGCCGACGGCCGCCTGGCCAGGGCCTGCGGGCTGGTCACCATGCGCCAGCGTCCGCAAACGGCCAAAGGTGTTATTTTTGTCAGCCTCGAAGACGAAACCGGCATCGTCAATGTCATCGTTCGACCGCAAGTGGCCGAGCGCCAGCGCGCGCCCTTGCTGCAATCGCGCCTGATGGGGGTTCACGGTGTCTGGCAACGGCACGAGGGCGTCTGCCATTTAATGGCCGGCCGACTCATCGACCTGAGCCATCTGCTGGGCGCCTTGCCCGTTCACAGCCGAAACTTTCATTAAGACAGTAATTTATCGAAACCACGGTACTACCGCCGAAACCGCAATGTTTGGCAAGATCGCCCCATTCATTTGAAGCTGTCCTTGCCGGTTGGCAATGCCTCGCCGGCTCTGCGTTAAAATGACTCAATCACTGTCCGCACATTGCTCCATGCAACACGCGGCTTGCAGCATTCGTTCAATGCGGCGCGCAAGCGCCTTCGACCACACCAGGAACCACCATGAGCAATACGCTCAAGACCCAGCTAAGCGATGAAGTCAAAGCGGCCATGCGCGCCAAACAAAGCGCCCGACTGACCACCTTGCGCTTCTTGCAAGCCGCCATCAAGCAAAAAGAGGTCGACGATCGGCGCGAGCTCGACGACGCCGAAATTACCGCTATTGTCGAAAGGCAAATCAAGCAGCGACGCGAATCCATCGCCGCTTTCGAGCAGGCCGGCCGCAGCGAAACCGCCGAACAAGAAAAAGCCGAACTGCTGGTATTGCAAGAGTTCTTGCCCGAGCAGGCCAGCACCGAACAGGTCGACGCCGCCATCGAGCAGGCTGTCGCCCAAGTTACAGCCGAAGGCGCCAGCGGCCCGGCCGCCATGGGCAAGGTCATGGGCCTGCTCAAGGCCGCGCTGGCGGGCAAAGCCGACATGTCCGCTGTGTCCGCCAAGGTCAAGGCGCGCCTCAACCCATGAGCCGCCCAACAACCCAAGACCAGACGCCCGGCGGCCAGCCCGATTACTTCGGGCTCGACATCCCATTCATGGCCTCCATCGGCTTGGTTCCCGAGCATCTGTCCACCGAGCTTGCCCGCACCCGCATGCCCCACCGCCCCGACTTGGTCAACAGCCGGGGCGACGTGCATGGCGGAGCACTGATGAGTGCACTTGATTTCACCCTGAGCGCGGCTGCCCGCGCCCACGAAGCCAATACGGGCATGGCGACCATCGACATGACTACTCATTTCATGGCGCCCGCCCGAGGCACAGTAATTTTCGAAGCGCGCTGCCTGCGCATTGGCGGCTCGTTGGCTTTTTGCGAAGGCCAGGCCCGCGACGAAGAAGGCAAGCTGCTCGCCACCGCAAGCGCTACATTCAAGATTGTGCGAAACAAGCCCGGGTCTGACTGAACCGTGCTGCGCCAGGCAGAGTGCCAGCATTCAAAGACACCGGCGGCGCAGCAATTCATGCGCGCTCAGGGCGCACCGTCTGATTGATTATTTGTAGACGTGGCAGACAGAAGCGTCCATGCGAATCGATTGTTCCATGGCGTTGAGTGCATCCTGGTTCCAGGAGCCCCGGCCCGAGACCGTTTGCACTACTTCGGTGTGTTTGGCGTCGATCGCCTTGAGAGCGGTGCGCGCAACCTCGGTGCCGAGGATGGGATCGACCACCGACACGACCCCGGAACGCATGGCCGGATCGATCTGGCTGCGCACTTTGGTGGTGCTTTCGCCCCGCTGGCACTCTCTGCCTTGATTTTCAGCCCGCATGTAGACGGTCTGGTAATTGTGCGGCACTGTATACGATACGCTGGGCGAGCTGTCCTCTTTTATGCCCAACGCGCATCCGGCAAGCAAGCTTGTTGCCAGCACCACAGTCCATGCTCTCATGAGTTTCTCCGCCTGAATGTAATCAGGTTTAATGATACGCTGCGAGCCGTTAGCGCGCCAAGAACCTCCCGCTCGAGCCGTCTGGCGGTCCAGCTATTGAAATGCGCCTTATTCAGCGTGTTTCAAGGGCCGCGCTACGTTTTAGGCGGATACTGCGGACGGGGTACAGACGGAAAGACAGGGGTAGTCGGTATAGCCTTTTGGCCCGTCGCCATAGAATGTGGACGGGTCCCAGGCATTGAGGGGTTGGTCTTCGCGCAGGCGACGCACCAGATCGGGGTTGGCAATAAAGGCCCTGCCGAACGCCACAGCGTCAGCCCGGCCCTCGTCAAGCACGGTTTGCGCACTGTGTTGGTCGTGTCCGTCATTAGCAATGACCGAGCCGCCAAATAGCCGTTTTATCGTGCTAAGCAGGTGATCGGAACCCGTCGGTTCACGCACAAAAAGAAAGGCAAGCTTGCGTTGGCCAAGCTGCTCGGCCACATGGCTGAAAAGGGCTTCGGGATTTGAGTCGCTCATGGAGTGTGCAGCGCCGCGTGGCGACAAATGCACCCCTACCCTGTCGGCACACCATATGCCCACGCAGGCATCGACGACCTCAAGCAAGAACCTTGCACGGTTGGAGATCGAACCGCCGTATTCGTCAGTGCGCTGGTTCGAGCCGTCATGCAAAAACTGATCAATAAGATAGCCGTTGGCTGCATGTATCTCGACCCCATCGAACCCCGCTTCTTTGGCGTTGCGGGCCGCCTGGGCAAAGTCGGCAATAATGCTGCGGATTTCGTCTGGTTGTAGAGCACGCGGCACGACGTAATCGCGCTTTGGGCGCAACAGGCTGACGTGTCCGTCGCAACGAATCGCACTGGGAGCCACGGGAATTTCGCCGTTCAAGTGCTCGGGGTCGGAAACACGGCCCACATGCCAAAGTTGCAGAAATATCTTGCCGCCCTTGTCGTGGACAGCCTGGGCGATTTTCTTCCAGCCTTCGACGTGGGCATGGCACCAGATGCCGGGGGTGTTCGGATAACCCACGCCCTGGGGCGAAATCGACGTGGCTTCGGACAGGATCAGGCCCGCGCTTGCGCGTTGGCAGTAGTATTGACGCATCAATTCGTTGGGAATGCGCCCAGGCGCGGCTCGAGTACGCGTCAGGGGCGCCATAACGATGCGGTTTTTCAAATCTACTGCGCCCAGGCGAACGGGCTCGAAAAGACTGGTCATGTTCAACGTTATATTAAGGAAAACCCTAGTACGTATAAAATTAACATAGATCGCCCGGATATACTCGTTCAATCTAATTTTGGGCAGCAAAAACATGGCGCAATTCGCCGTATTGGGCCTGGGCCGCTTCGGCTCGGCCGCTTCACAAGAGCTTATCAAGCTTGGGCACTCGGTATTGGGCGTCGACGCCGACAACAAACTGGTGGCCAAATACGCCGACGACCTCACCCGCGCCGTCATTGCCGACGTCACCGACAAGCAAGCGCTGGACGAACTGGGGGTCGACACCTACGACGTGGTCCTTGTTGCCGTGGGCACCGATATACAAACCAGCCTGCTTTGCGTGGTCCAGCTCAAAAGCCTGGGCGTCAAGTCGATCTGGGTCAAGGCGTCCTCGCACGCCCACCATCTGATACTGAGCAAGCTGGGTGTCGAACGCATCATCCACCCCGAAGAAGAAATGGGCATACGAATTGCCCAAGCGCTTAGCTACCCCATGGTGGAAGACTACATTTCGCTGGGCAATGGCGAATTCATCGTCGAAATCCACGTCAGTGAACAGCTCGACGGCATGAGCATCAGCAGCCTGCTCCATAACACCCCCTCTCCCATTCATGTCTTGCTGGTCAAGAGGCGTGCCGACCTTACGGTGCATCCAACAATGGAGTTCGAGGTTCATGGCAACGACGTGCTGGTTCTTCTGGGCCAGTTGCATGCGCTCAAAGCCATAGCCCCCAAGCTCGCATAGGCCAAAGGTCTTCGCATGCGTCTTCTCAAGCTTTGGTCTGGGGTGGAGTCCTTCAAGCGGATTCGCCGTCGCGGCGTATTCAGCGCCAGCCCGCCCATGGTGCTGGCCGGCGGTTTCATCGTACTGATCCTGCTCGGCGCAGGCCTGCTCTGCCTGCCTTTCGCGGCAGACAAGCCCTTGGGCTTCTTTACCGCGCTGTTTACCGCGACATCGGCAGTGACGGTAACCGGCATGAGCATATTGGGGCCGGACATTCATTTACGCCCCTTTGGCTACACTGTGGTGGCTGGCCTGGTGCAGATAGGCGGGCTTGGCTTTGTCACCCTGGCCGTGGTGACCGCCATGTCGCTGGGCAAGAAGGTGGCCTTGCAATATCAGGCCGTGGCGCTTGAAGCCTTCGACCAGACGAGTGTGTCCAAAATTCGGGCGACCGCTTTTGCCGTCTTCAAGCTCAGCGCGGCCATCGAGTTAATGGGAATTCTCATCCTGACGGCTTGGTGGGTGCCGGTTTCCGGGTTTTTCCCTGCACTGGTAGAAGCTGTCTTTCATACCGTCATGGCGTTCAACAACGGCGGCATGGCATTGCCGGCCACCGACATGAGCCGCCATCTGGGCGATCCCATTACCGTTTTGACCACGACAGCCTTGATTATCATGGGGGGAATCGGCTTTTCGGTGCTGAACGACGTCAGACGCAAGCGTAAATGGGGCCTGCTCACCTCCTATACCCGCGTCATTTTAATCGCCACGCTGCTGCTCAATGTGTTTGGCTTTCTTCTGATTTGGCTGATGGAATCCAATAACCCGGACACGCTTGGAAGTTTGCCCCTGCACGCACAGGCGCTTACCGCCTGGCTGCAGAGCGTGGCCTCGCGCACGGCGGGCTTCCACAGCCTCGACCTGGTTTATCTGCGCGACGAGACCACTTTGATTCTCATGCTGCTGATGTTCATCGGTGGGGGCTCGCTCAGCACCGCCAGTGGTATCAAGGTGGGTACTTTCGTGGTCCTGCTGGCGGCGGCGTGGTCATACATACGCGGGCGCCGAGAGATTGTGTTGCTACGGCGCACGGTCTCGCCCGATGTGGTGCAAAAATCGCTTGCCCTGCTATTGGTCACCGGCGCGCTGGCGTTCATTGCCACCTTCGTGATGTGCGCCATCGAGGATGCGCGTTTTCTCGATGTGCTGTTCGAAGTCGTGTCCGCCTTGAGCACAACCGGGGCGACACGCGACCTGACTCCGACCCTTTCCATGCCAAGCCACGTGCTGCTGATCGTACTGATGTTCGTTGGCAGATTGGGCCCCCTGACCTTGATCTACAGTCTAAGCACACGGGGCGCCAGCCGCGTGCGCCATCCCGAAGCGCATTTCCAGGTAGGCTGAATGGGCAAGGCCAAAGAGATGAGCATGCGGGGGCAGGCAATGCTTGCCCCCGTATATCGATGCAAGCTATCGGCCTGAATCGGGGCCTGAGGGAGCCGGGCCCCGGGTTTCAGGGTTGGAGCTGGAGGTTTGTTTAGGCGTCTCGGCGGATGCCCTGCCCTGCGTGGAAGAGCCATTCGGATCCGGCTCGGGCCCGCCTTGTTCTGGTTCCAATAATGCCAGCCCATCGGCGTCGCCCGGCTGGGGCTTGGCAAAATGCAGCACGGTCTGCGGATACGGCAGATCGATGCCGGCTTCGGCAAAGCGCTTGCGCACCAAGCGGTTGAAGCCGCGCTGTACCGCCCACTGCATGCCGGGAATCGTCTTGATGAGCACCCGAATGTTGTATCCGCGCTCGTGCAATGACGTTACGCCGGGAATTTCGATATCACCCAAGACCATGCCGGCAAGCTCAGGATCTTGCATGAATTCGGCAAACGCCTCGTGCAGATGGCGGATGGCTTCGTCCACGTCGGCGCCGTAGGCAATGGCGTATTCGCCATAGTGATAACCAAAATCACGCATGTGATTTGACACTTTGTCTATGGCCGAAAATGGGATCAGGTGAAAGCCGCCGTCCAAAGTGCGTATGCTGACCGTCCGTATGGTTATTTTCTCGACCGTGCCGAATATTCCGGCCACCTCGACGACATCGTTGTGGTTCATGCCGTTTTCAAGCTGGATGAACACTCCGGTAATCACGTCCTGCACCAGTTTTTGTGCGCCGAAGCCTATGGCCAGGCCCACCACCCCCGCCCCGGCGATAAGCGGCCCGATATCCACGCCGATCTGCGACAGCATGACCAGAACGGTCATTGTAACGATGACCACTAGCGCGGCGCTGCGAAACAGAGACAGCAGGGTCTTCTGCCTTTCGGTCGTTCGCCCTGTTGAATCGTCGTTTAGTCGACTTTCGATGATGCTCGCCACAATCGTCCAGACGCCCATGGCAAACAGCAATATCACTGCAACACGAACCAGGGTGGCGACGAGCGCGCGCCCCTCGGGGGAATACAGCCAGCTACTCAGGTTGAACGCACGCCAAGCGTCCAGAATGAGCAGCAATGCAACCACCAAAATGATGCCGCGCAACAGGCGTATGGTTCCGGGCACATAAGAGTTAAGACGGCGCTCAAGCAGTGGGAGCCGTTGGCTCAAGTCGGCGGACAGCGTGATCCGGCGCGTCATCATTGAGGAAAGCGCCGCAGCCAGCAGGGTTGCAATACCCGCAACGATGAGGGTGCGAAGCGTCGCCTCGGCCATGAAAGGCAGCGCCTCCTGCTGATCAAGCTGCGTGGCGATCAGCAAGGCGGTGAAGTAAGCCAGCCCAACCCAATGCCACAGTCGGCCGGCGATGCGGTATAGGGTTGAAAAAAAGGCATTGGCTGCGGTTTCGGCGCGCTGCTCGAGTCGACCGCGCACGTCGTTCCGGTTTTTCCAGATCACCCTTACCGCGTAGACATAAACCCCCAGCATGATGAACAAGCCGACAAGCTGGCCCACGGATGGTGTGAGCATCTGATAGATGACCGGTACCGCCACAAGCATGCCGTAACCCGTGATGCCGATAATGCGTTGCAGCCAGGCGCTCCAGTATGTGGCGCGGTCGTCTTCCATGCGCCAGAGACGCAAGTGGGGATGGCGTTCGGAAAATACGGCGCGACAAATCGAGCGCGCAAGCTCTATGGCCACGAAGGAGCTGACAAAAATCAGGGCCAGAACGATGGACGTGCGCCACTGCTCTTGTATGAACAGGGCCAACACATAGCCGGCCAGTGCAGCCAGCAGGATGGCGCCCGCGTCGATCGCCAGCGCACCTGCAATGGCGCCCACGCGCGGTGTCAGGCGTACAGAGTGAGCTCGCCGGGGATGAGCCGTACGAGTGGCCTGAGCCGTGCCGGCGGAGGCGACTTCATGGCTGGTACGCACCCAGGCATCAAGGCGTCGGAAAAACCACATGGCAATGAGTCGGAAGACGGCAAAAGCGACCAGCGTGGCGATAACGACCAGCGCGAGGTTCAATAGGCGAGACCGCCACTGCTCGGTTGTCATGCCGTGTATGCCTTCGCCGGCGAACAGCCCGCGCAGCATGGTTGCGGTCTGCGAGAAATCCTGGGCCACGCCCGCGGCAAAGGCTTGAAGGGCGCCCGCCACGCCGCCCAGGTGGGCGCCCTTCGTTTCGGCTTCGCCCGCCTGGCTTGCATCCTGCTGCGCTGCGTCCGCTTGGGCCAGGCCTTCGGCGGGCGGCGCCGCCGTCTCCTGGCCCGCCAAATGTCGAAGCTCATCTATCAATGCGCTTCGAGAGCGTTCGTTCTCGAGCAGATCGGCCAGCGCGGCATATGAAGGCGTGCTCGCACCGGGGCCGGTAGGCGTGTCAGCCTGTGGCGCAGTTTGGGAAGGCGCTGCTTCGGCCGCTTCGGCGGTGGACGCCGACGGCTGCGCGGTTGCAACGGGGGCCAGCGCGAAGACAGAAAGAAACAGCATACAAAGAAACAAAGCCCGCACATGGGCGACGAGAGAGCCCTCACCGTTGTGACAGTTCAATTTTGATCTCCTGGTTTTTTTGTCCGAACGGCTGCAACGGCCGCGCCATCGCAGTTGCCCTTAAAGGGTAACATCGCCCCATTGTTGGGCAAAACCCTTGCCCTCCGGCATGCTCACCGTAGGACGGCTATGCGCTCAGGCCAAGTTGCCTCAACCACGCGCTAAAGCGAAGAAATCCGGCTGGCGGGTCCTGAGCTTCTGCGCCCAAGACAGGCGCGCGGCACTGCCTTGATTCGGGCAGAGGCAGCTCATACCGGGCGCACATGAAAAAAGGGGCTTGCAGACAAAATCTGCAAGCCCCTTTTTAGGGAATTTTTGGTCGGGACGGAGTGATTCGAACACTCGACCCCTTGCACCCCATGCAAGTGCGCTACCAGGCTGCGCTACGCCCCGAGAAAGAAAAAGATTCTAGCACATATTTCTAGGCGGTGTTAGCACACCTTTGACCCCCGTCGATCATCCCACCTGAGCTTACGCCGTCCGTCTTCCACGAAGTAGCCATCTGGCTCATGTCTGGCTGTAGCAATTTGTCTAACATTTTCCACAGGGGTTTGAACATGAGGGGAATAGACCAATGCGCCGTGCCGTTCATAAAAACGAGAACTCGCTGATGGCGGCACGGCCACCGGCATGGCGCACCGCCATGCAGGGCTGCGCGGCGGTTCTGCTTGTGCTTGCGGCCCCGGCCACGACCTTGGCTCAAACGACATTCTCCAGCGATGATTACCGCATGGTCATTGAGGCGGCGCGTGCCGGCCGCCATGATTGGGCGCTGCAAAAGCTGGCTGAACAAGCTGCGCTGTATCCGGACAATGCACGTATCCGGCACGACCAGTTGATCGTCGCGGGCTGGGCGGGACAGCCGGACGAAATCATACGCCTCTATCAGACCTTGCCACAAAAAGCTTTGCCTCTGCCGCGCGGCGCGTTGGCGGCCGTTGCCCGCGCCTACCGGGACGAACGTCAATGGACAACGGCCCTGGCACTGTACCGCGAAGGGATGCGCCGTTTTCCGGAAGACCCTGATTTTCGCCTGGGCGAAACGTTGGTGCTGACAGACTCTGGAAACGCCGTTGCGGCGCTTGATATGGCGAGTGAATTGGTGGAAAAAGCCCCGCGTGATCCATCCCGCCTTCTCGTACTGAGCTACGCCCGCAGGCTGAACGGTCAACCCTACGCCGCCTTGCAGGCCGCCTCCAAAGCGTATTCATTGGCGCCGGACAACGCCAGCGTGGTCGAGGAATATATCAGTGCCCTGACGGCGGCGGGACTGTCGGAAGCCGCATTGCGCACTGCGCGCGAGCATTCAAGCCGGTTCCCCGCGCTGCGCTTGTATTCATTGGAAGTCGATCGAGCTGCAGAACTGACGCGACTGGCTTCGCACCCTTCGCGCCAGGAGGCGAATCGCCACGACATGGCGGACCGGGCGCTGCAAGCCTACGACGACCTTTCCACAAACGGTGTTTCAACGCCGCAAGGCGGTCTCGTCTCTGACCGGTCCCAAGTCCGGACTCAACCTCAAATGCAACGCCTGCGCATCGATCGCCTCCTGGCTTTGCACTCGCGGGGCCGCATGGCCGAAGTGGTTGAGGAATATGAAAGCTTGCGGGCACAGGACGTTGAGGTGCCGCCCTACGCTCTGGGACATGTCGCAGACGCCTACCTGGACGGACGCCAACCGGAAAAGGCGGCGCAACTATATTTACAAATACTGGATACGGAGCGCGCGCAGAAGGACCCGGCGGTACGACTCAGCCGGCAATCAGGGCTTTTTTATTCATACATAGAGTCGGAACAGTTCGATGCCGCGCAGGAGGTGATGTCGGAAGCCTTGCTCGAGCAGCCCGCCTGGCGCAGGCAGAAAGGCACGCCCTTGCCACAGCCCAACAACCTTAACCTCGCGGCCAGCCAATACTCCGCCTTGGGCCACCATTACGCCGACGACACCGTGCAAGCACAGGAAAGCCTGGAAGAGCTTGTGACGCAAGCGCCCGGCCATTCCGGCTTGCGCAGCACGCTCGCCCAGGTGTATTTGGCGCGGGGCTGGCCACGGCGTGCCGAACAAGAGTTGAAGCTTGCCGAGACGCATACGCCACGCGCCCTGATCGTGATTACAGAGCAAGCCAAGACGGCGATGGCTTTGCAGGAATGGAGGCAGGCCGAGCTGCTGATTGCGGACGCTGCGGCACGCGAACCAGAAAACTCCCATGTCCAGCGGCTGGTGAAAGACTGGGAACTCCACAACAAGCGCGAACTGCGCATAACGGCGAATCGCGGACTAGCTTCGGATAGTCCCGTTGTCGGTGATCGGGCCATGGGGGTGGATACGGTCATTTACTCAGCGCCAATTGGCTACAACTGGCGGGGCTTCGCGGGGGCAGGGCTGGCCAAAGCCGAATTCGACGACTTTGACGCCGACTATCACTGGTTCCGGGCCGGCGCGCAATGGCGCAGCCGGAGCCTGACTGCTGAAGCGGAAGCATCTTCGCACCACTACGGCCAAGGCGCCAAGATGGGTGCGCGCCTGCAAGCCGACTACGATCTGAATGACCAGTGGCGAATTGGCGGCCAGGCGGCGTTCCGCTCACGCGAAACACCTGTAAAGGCGCTGGCCAACAACATCACTTCAAACCGGCTGGACGCCTATGTGAACTGGCGGGCCAGCGAACGCCGGGAATGGCGGCTATCGCTTTCACCCTCGCGATTCAGCGATGGCAATCGCCGCATTGAAGCGGCGGTGGCGGGTCGAGAACGCCTCTACACCGCGCCCCACCTCAAGCTCGACGCGCAGCTTGACGTATCGGCCTCGCACAACACTTTGCAAGAAGCGCCCTATTTCAATCCTCGCGCCGACCTGTCGGTTCTGCCCTCATTGTCGCTGACTCACACCTTGTATCGGCGCTACGACACCGTGTTCGAGCAACGCTTCATGCTCGGCGCGGGCGTTTACGCACAACGAGGGTATGGCTCCGGCGCCATCGCCACGGTGGGATATGGGCTGAGAATGCGCCTGGATGAGAAATTGGACGCAGGCATCAGCATTGTGGGAGTCAGCCGTCCGTACGATGGCGTTCGCGAACGCGAAGCCCGCATCATGTTTGATCTTCAACTTAGATTTTGAGATACGAGATGACAGCCTATTCCTCCCGTCTGCCGTGCCTCGTCTTCGTGTTTTGCGCGCTGCTTGCCGTGGCGGGCTGCGCGAACCAGCGCCCGACCTTCGTCCCGCCCGATCAACGCCCGCTGGAAAATTCGGAAAAGCCCTGGCCATCAAATCGTTTCCTGGTTCTGGCCTATCACGACGTCGAGGACGAAGACCCCGACCAAACCTTTGTCTCTGTACGCACAGATCATCTCATAGAGCAGTTCTCATGGCTCCGCGACAATGGCTATCAACCGATCACGGTCGATCAGGTCCTTGCCGCGCGCGACGGCGGCCCGCCCTTGCCCGAGCAGGCAGTGCTATTGACGTTCGACGACGGCTACCGCAGCTTCTACACCCGGGTGCTGCCCCTATTGAAGGCGTTCCAATGGCCCGCCGTCCTGGCTCCCGTAGGCACGTGGGTCGATACTCCCCCCGGCAGTAAAGTCGATTTCGGCGGAAAGCTGGTGGAGCGGGAACGCTTCCTTACTTGGGACCAGGTGGCAGAGATAGCACGGTCGGGGCTGGTGGAGATCGGCGCGCACACCGACGCCCTGCACTACGGCGTTGTTGCCAACCCCCAAGGTAACGAGCAACCGGCCGCCGCGGCACATGCTTATGACGCTGCCACGGGCAGCTACGAAAGCGATGCCGCCTACGAGGAGCGCATACGCCTCGATGTTGAACGCATCACAGAGAAAATTCGCCGCGTGTCGGGCAAGTCGCCGCGGGTATGGGTATGGCCTTATGGCGAAGCCAGCGGCCCGGCCCTGCGAATTGTCCAGGAGCATGGCTATCAGATGGCCCTGAACCTGGACAACACCCTTGCCTCGACCGACGACCTGTTCCGTATGCCACGCTTGCTGGTGGCCAACGACCCGCCTTTGCAAGAGTTTATCCAGGCGGTCGTCAACATGGAGGATTCGATTGAAATAAGGGTGGCTCACGTCGATCTGGACTATGTATACGACAGCGACCCCGAGCAAATGGAACGCAATCTCGGCAAGCTCGTGCAACGGGTGGCCAATATGGGGGTCAACGTCGTCTTCCTGCAGGCGTTTGCCGATCCAAATGGCGATGGCCTGGCCCGCGAGCTGTATTTTCCCAATCGTCACCTGCCAATGCGGGCCGATCTGTTCAACCGAGCTGCGTGGCAATTGCGCAGCCGGGCCTTCGTCCAGGTCTATGCATGGATGCCGGTATTGAGTTTTCAGCTCGACCCAAGCCTGGAACGAGTACAACGCTGGTATCCGGAAGACGGGCAAGCCCGTATCGATCCGACACAGTACGAAAGGCTGTCGCCGTTCGATCCACGCGCCAGGAAGCAGATCACCGAGCTGTACGAAGACCTTTCGCGCAACGCCATCTTTGCCGGAATCCTCTTCCACGACGATGCCATGTTGTCTGATTTCGAAGATGCCGGTCCCGCCGCCATGGCCGCCTATCGCGCCGCCGGTCTTGGTGAGTCGATCGAGCAGTTGCGATCCGACCCGGCGACTATGCAGCGCTGGACTCGTTTCAAGAGCCGCTACCTGGTTGATTTCACCCAGACCCTGGCGCAGCACGTAAAGGCCCTGCGCGGGCCGCAAATACGCACCGCCCGAAACATGTTCGCTTCGCCCGTTGTCGAGCCCGAAAGCGAAGCCTGGTTCGCCCAGAACCTCGACGATTTTCTGGCCGCTTATGACTGGACCGCCCCCATGGCCATGCCCTGGATGGAAGGCGTAGCCGACCGGGACAGCAAGGCCTGGCTCAAGCAGATGGTCGATGAAGTCGCGACCCGGCCCGGCGCGCTTGATCGCACCATCTTCGAGCTTCAGGCCCGCGACTGGCGAGAGAATCCCGATGGTTCAGACGGCGGTCACGTCGACTCTGTCCTCTTGGCGGACTGGATGCGGTGGCTGCAATTGCATGGAGCCCGAAACCTGGGCTATTACCCCGATGACTTCATTCAGGACGAACCTCGCCTAGAGATCATTCGTCCCGTGCTGTCCAACACTTGGTACCCATTCCGATGAAAGTCCGACTCTTAGCCCTGCTGCTGCTTTGTATCGCCGTCGGCGCTCCCTTGGGCCTGGCTGCGTTGCCGGCGAGCGGCGCATTGCTTGGCTTCGTGTTTTTTTATCCGCTTTTCATGTCGGGAATCTGGATGGCCGGAGGCATTTACTACTGGCTTGTGTGGGAGCGGCGCTGGCCATGGGCGCCTGGGAAAATCCTGACGATGCTGCCGGGCAACCCCTTGATCACGATTGTCATTCCTTGCCATAACGAAGCGGCGCATGGGGCGGAAGCCGTACTGGCGGCGTTAGGCCAAAATTACACCAACATCGAAGTGATAGCCGTAAACGACGGATCAACGGATGCCACGGGCGCAATGTTCGACGAGTTGGCCAATACGCATCCAGCCCTGCGCGTCATCCATCTGGCGCGCAACCAAGGCAAGGCGATGGCGCTTCGCATGGGGGCCATGGCCGCCCGCGGCGAGTATATCGTCTGCATCGACGGCGACGCCATGCTCGAACCGGACGCCGCCGCCTACTTGATCACCCCCATGCTGGGGCGCCCACGGGTGGGCGCGGTCACGGGCAACCCCAGAATCCGTACCCGCTCAACGCTCGTGGGCCGCATACAGGTAGGCGAATTCTCTTCCATTATTGGCTTGATCAAGCGCACTCAACGTGTGTATGGACAGCTATTCAGCATCTCGGGAGTGGTTGCGGCATTTCGACGGCAGGCACTGGATGATGTCGGCTATTGGAGCCTGGACATGGTCACCGAAGACATCGACATCACATGGAAGCTGCAACGCAATCAGTGGCTGGTGTTTTTCGAGCCGCGCGCGCTGTGTTGGATATTGATGCCCGAAACACTGCGTGGCTTGTGGAAGCAGCGCCAACGCTGGGCCCAGGGCGGTGCGGAAGTATTCCTGAAGAACATTTCAGTGCTTTGGAGCTGGGAACAGCGCCGCCTGTGGCCGTTGCTGCTCGACTTCATGCTGTCAACCATCTGGGCGTTCGCCATGGCGTTGACGGTATGCCTGTGGGTGCTGGGAATGTTCCTGGAGCTGGACTCCGCACTGCGTGTTTCCCGCGTGTGGCCTCCCTCTTTCACAGGAATGGTGTTGGTCCTGTCATGCCTGCTTCAGTTCAGTGTAAGCGTCCTCATAGAGCGCCGTTACGAACCCGACATTGTCCGTTCTCTTTTTTGGATCGTCTGGTATCCATTCGTGTACTGGCTTATCAACCTATGCACGACGTTGTTCAGTTTCCCAAAAGTCATGCTGCGCATTCGCCGCCGGCGCGCCCGGTGGTCCAGTCCGGACCGCGGCATCAAGGAGTTGACATGAACCTGCTTGTCCGTACCCCCCGCTCCATCTCCAATCGCATTCTTGACGTGGGATTGACTGCCTTGGGATGGCTGGTGTTCAGCTATTTCATGACAGCGGGCCTGATTGCGGTATTCAACGGCGTAGATAGAAGCATGGAGTTCTCTTTGATGGGCGGGACCGTATCAACCACTGCGGCATTGATGCTGTATCTGACCATCTGCGCCATAAGCGCCTTGCTGCTGATGCTGTGGGGCACTTATCGAAAGCGGCTCACGCGGACTGCGCCGCACAGGATCAATACGCCCAACGACGCCTTGCTGGCCGAGAGCTTCGCATTGTCGGGGCCCCAGCTGGAAGACATCAGGCTAAGCAGGATGGTGGTTATTCATCATGCCGATGACGGAGAAATAAGCCGTTGGGAATCCGCGGATACAACCTCAATACGTCTTTCAGCGTAATACGCCGGCCAGTTTGCTCCGAACGCGTTACGCCATATAGCTGACCTCTTCTAGTACGTATATCTCATGTTGATAGGGGCACGACCTCTTTAATATGAACACACGGTTTCCACAAGTAATAACACCTTTCTGATGTAACCGTAACAGGGGGAAGCATGACTCGTTGCATCAAGCATTGTCAGGCTGCATTGTTCACCTTGGTTTTGGTCGCCGCCTATGCGGCAACCGCCACCTTGGATGAGGACTTGCTGAAAACCCAACCTGAGAAAAGCCTGCTCGACGATCCCTTGAGCGGCATTGTGGTCAACCGCACAGTCACCGTTCTGGGCAACGACTTCTATCAATACTTCGCACGCGCGTGGCGCGAGAAGGATGGTGATCACCGCTATTCCCTCTCCGTTCACGAAAGGCCGTCCGCACGCTGGGGCAGCGAGATCTGGGTGCAGTATCGCCAGCAGCAGGTGTTCCACATGTTTCTTTCGCCCGCGCGCCAAGCAGCCAAGGACGTCAGCCAGCAGGCTGCAAGAATCGTTTACGAGAACGTAGTCAACAGCGACATCCAGCGGATGCTGGTTCAAAGCCAGGACCTTGGAGAAGAGGAGCTCTAAATGAAACACATAACATCATCGCGCGGCGTCACGTTCTGCTGTTTGGCTGCGCTGGCCACAGCACTGGCAAGCCAACCGGCCACCGCCACAGAACTGGTCTACTTTCCGCTTAATCCTTCGTTTGGCGGCAGCCCGCTGAATGGTCCAGTGCTATTGAACTCGGCACTGGCAACCAATAAACACACGGATCCGGACGCGGGCGCCGATATTTTTGGCGCAAGCCAGAAATCCCCGCTCGAAACGTTCCAGGAAACTCTCGAACGAGCCATTCTGGGCCGATTGGCCGCAACGGCCACATCGCGCATCGTGGGCGAAGACGGAAAACTTATTCCGGGCTCGCTCGAGACCGAGAACTTCAATATCAACATCGTCGACGTGGGCGGCGGGCTTCTGTCCATCACGACGGTAGATAAAGTGACCGGCGGCTCGACTACATTTCAGGTGGGTCAATGAAAACCGTCGCCCTTTGCACGAGCGCTGCACGTCCACGCAGCCTGCTCCGAGCCGGCATGCTGATCGCGGCCTGCGCCGCCCTCAGCGCTTGCGCCACCTACCGGGAGCCGGTTGATGTCGGCACGCCGGCGCAGCTGACACCCGCAACGCCATCCACCCACGACCTGCTGCGCCTGCCCGAACCCAAGGGCAAGATAGTGGTGGCCGTATACGGCTTTCGCGACCAGACCGGCCAATACAAGCCAGCGCCTGACAGCTCGTTCTCTACATCGGTAACGCAAGGCGCGGCATCCATGCTGGTAAAGGCCCTCCAGGACTCCGGCTGGTTCACCCCGGTCGAACGGGAAAGCCTTCAAGAGCTGCTTACGGAACGCCGCATCGTGCGGGCGCTGGATGGATCTCAGGATAAAGACGCGCCCCAGATCAGCATCCCCGCCCTGCTTCCAGCTTCGGTCCTGGTTGACGGCGGCATTATCTCTTACGAAAGCAACATCCGCACAGGCGGCTTGGGGGCAAGGTTCCTTGGCATAGGCCTTTCGACCCAGTACCGCATGGACCAAGTGACGGTGGGGCTGCGCAGTGTGGATATCCGTAGCGGCCGCGTCCTGCAAACGGTTTCCACCACCAAGACGATCTTCTCTTATGAAATTCGACCCAGCGTATTCAAGTTCGTCAATTTCAAGGATCTCCTGGAGATAGAAGGAGGCCTCACGCAAAACGAGCCTGCCCAATTGTGCGTGAAGGAAGCCATCGAAGCCGCTGTAGTCCATTTGACCGTGCAGGGGCTCAAGGACAACAACTGGGCGTTGAAAAACCCCGAAGACTGGAATACGCCAATTGTCCAGCGCTACCTGCAGGCCGAAACGAACTACGTCCAGGCCCTCGTTGAAACAGAGGCGGGATCTCCCGCCGTGGCGGCTTCCACAGTGGTTGATCCCTTGCAATGAGCTGTCGATATACCGATTTCTAATCGGGCCCGGTTTTGGAGACCGCCGGGTTCGGTGCAGCGTCCCCGGTCTTCATCACGAGGAGAAACACAATGTCTTTCAAACTATCGGCCGTCGCTCTGGGAATCGGTGTCATGTTCGGCGCCGGCAACGCCCTTGCCGACACGGCCACCATTGATCAAATGGGTTCATGGAACGACTCTACGATCGAGCAATATGACAACAACGGCGCCACAGCCACCATTACGGTCGACGGCTTCCGAAACGACGCCGTCGTCGTACAACAGGATGTGAACAACGCCAATGCGACCATCACCCAGACCGCCAGCGCGGGCGATGCAACCATCGACCAAAGCGGCTCTGATTACTGGCACTGGACGGTACCGGGCAACAATCAATACGCGTCCATCAGCCAAACATGGGGCTGGGGAAATACAGCCTGGACCACGCAACGCGGCAACAACACCGATGCGGCCATCACGCAAGGCGGCTTCGACAACCTGGCCGGCATCACCCAGCAAGGTCAGGGCGGCTGGGTTGTGGCTCGGATCAATCAGACCGGCCAAGGCAACGATGGCTACATCGACCAAAAAGGCAGCGGCTTGAACGCGACCATCAACCAGACCGGCTATCGAAACGATGCCGTGATCCTGCAACGAAACTCGGGGCATACCGCCACGTTGACCCAAGTAGGCGCTTTCAATACGGGGGTCATCAAACAGCACTAAACACAACACGTAAGAAGACGGGCCGCGCCGCGAAGCGAGGTTCTCGACTGCGACACCAAACTTCGCGGCCGCAACCCGCCGGCCATCACGAAAAATTGCGCACCTGCGCCGAATGCATCGAGGTTAAACGAAAATGAACGCCGATATTGATTTGCAAGCATGGCTTGAAACCCAAAGCGCCACACGCCCGGAAGTCATTGTTCCTTATGTGCAAAGCAGCCATGCCACCAGCCTGCGCTACCTTTTACGCACCACTGTCTCTCATCAAGGGGGCAATAGCCGGATCAGCCAGGGAGGCGTGTTGAGCGTGCCTGCTCATACAGCTGTGGCGCTGCCTCGGCTTGCAGTCACACAGCCTGACGGGGAATGCCATATCGAACTGGTGCTGACAGAAACATCAGGGGGGGAAACCCGTTACGAATTTGATTGCGAAGAGGCTCGGCCGGTTGCAAAACACTGATGATTTATACACACTGATTCAATTTGTTTCAGTTAATTTATAATGCAATCATTTACTTGCACCACATAATTCAATTAAATTATTGACGTCGCATAAACAGTCGTAAATTGTAAATTCACGATTCAAAACAAGAGGGGAAACGAGCCGCAGGGGTTCCGGGCCAGTGTTCCACGTGCGCATAAAGTGCGCGGTACGTACATCGCAAGATCTACATGCCGAGTCCGGACAGAAGCCAGCTCCCGTCCTCTTTCATGCTACGTCGCACGTAGGAATATAAGCATGACCATTATCAAAGTAGTGGAGCCACATGCGTTAATCCGGTTAGGACTGCTGCAACTCATTGCGAACGTCATACCCGATGTCACCATCGAAGGAGCCGACTACGCCGGCTTGCGCGATCCCACTGGTGAATGCCGCGACATCGATCTCGTCCTGCTGTCCATTTCGCCGGCCGAAGACGCCAATCAATTGATTGATGCCGCTCTCACTTCCTACGCTCCACGTTTCATCTTGCTCTTGTCAGAGCAAAACCACTTGCCAAGCTCAATTACGCTTCCCGCGGTTGTTTGCGGCCATGTGCCCAAGAATGCCGCGCCCGAGGTTCTGCAGGCTTCCATCCGACTGGTTCTTGCCGGCGGCACCTGCTTCCCTTTGCGCAAGCCATTGATGTCGACCGAGAAGGATAAACCTCCTGCCCGAACCTCAAGCACCAGCTCCATCAATCATGGCGAGCCCGCCACCAAGCTTTCGTTGCAAGCGCATGCAGAGTCCGAGCTTCTGGGCTTGACACCGCGCCAGTACGAGGTGCTGGTGTTGTTGTCGCGCGGCTATCCCATGAAGACGGTTGGCAGATACCTGAACATTTCCGTGGCCACGGCCAAGGCGCACACCGAAACGCTCTATCAGCGGTTAGACGTGCATAATCGGAACGCAGCCGTTTATGCGGCCGTGTCACGCGGGGCCAAGTTAGGCTGGACCTGCATCGGCGGCCAATCAGACGGCTCTGGACGATAATCGGCCAAGGTCGGCGGCTTGAACAGAGTCGTGGTTTGGAGCCCGCTTTCGGCGGCGTTCGACATGTATGCTGTTGCCGCTTGCTTTCTTGGCAAGCGCCTTGGCTTCGGCGGCGGCTGACGCGATCTGGTGGTAGTTCTCGTACTGCGAGGGTTGAACCTCGACGATGCCCAGTGAAATGCTCGGCCACGAAAAATAGCGCCGATTTCCCGCCCTATCATGGGCAAAGTAGCCCTTTTCGGAGCCATTCTTGCGCAAGCCGCTTTTCTTGAGATAGCTTTGCACTGACAAGCCGAATGCTTCCAGCAAAGCATGGCACCTGGCGTCCCAGTCGGCGCTGCGCCACAGCACCAGAAAATCGTCGCCGCCGATATGTCCCACAAAATCACCGCTGCTTGCGTGGGCGCATAGCAGTTGACCAGTCAATTGTATGATTTCGTCGCCATGCACGTAGCCGAACACGTCATTGAAGGGCTTGAAGTTGTCGAGGTCGGCATAGCAAGCGCAAAAAGAGACTTCGCTTGCAAGCAGGAATTCAATATGAAGATTGACCGGCACGTTGCCCGGCAGCTGCGTAAGAGGATTCGCGTGCCGCGCTGCCGTGATTTGGACTTCGGTCAATTCACGCAGTAGGTCATGGCTGGTACCGATTCCCAGATAGCTGCCGGCCGTACCGGTGATAATGAAGTCGCTGATGAGTCGGGAGCGATCAGCCTCGATCAGGATTTGGCTAAGTTCGTGCAAGCTGGAAGATTGGTCCGCCATGGGCGGCGCTTGGTCCATGAAGATCGTGCAGCTTCGGCGACCGTAAAGCTCGCGCTGATACGGCCGCGCAAAGCGGCCGATCAGGTCGTCGCGAAGGATCAAGCCCAGTGGCACGCCATCTTCAACCACCGGTATCGATTGCAGATCAGCGCGGCTGGCGAATAAGTCGCACACGGCATCGTTGGTCATCATTGGCGATGCGCAAGGCACGGTTCGTAAAAGCGTGCCTGCGTTGGCCATGGGCCTTGACTGCGGCGGCTTAAAAGAAGGACGGGTGATCTGATTTTGGCGCAAGTCGGATAAAAAAGCGCTGGGCAATTCGATCAAGGGCGTGGGTACCGGCCTGGCGATATAAAAGCCCTGCCCGCTTCGAATGCCGATATCCACGAGGCACTTGAGTTCTTCCTGTTGCTCGATACCTTCCGCCACTACGAGAGCGCCCGATTCTTGCGCAATATCCCTTATTGAACGCAGAAATTGCTGCTTGAGCCCATCGCCGTGAATGCCTTGTACGAAGTGCATGTCGACCTTGACGTACTCGGGCTTGAATTCGGACCAGCGCCGCAAACTGGAATAGCCTTCGCCCAGGTCGTCCAAGGCCAGTTGAAAGCCGGCATCGCGGTACTCGGCAACAAGGCGAGCCAGTTCCTGCCATTCTTGGGTGAAATGCTCGGTAAGCTCGAATACGATCCGGCTCGGGGGCAAACCCCTTTGCTCAAAATCATTTGCCAGAGTCGCGGCACTGGAGGCCATCTCGGGCAAGACTGCTGGGCTGATGTTGAGGAACAGGCGCCCCGGCAGACCCAATTCGATGAATTGCCCCAGCAAGATGTGGCAGCACAGAATTTCCAGCTTGGACGTCAAGCCCTGCTCGCGAGCGACCCGGAACATTTCCAGCGGTGAATGCAGCGGCCCGTCGGCAGGGCCGCGTATCAGGCCCTCGTAACCAATAATGGCGCCCAGTTGTATGTCGACGACGGGTTGAAAGACCGGCATTAAACGCCGGTTTCGAAGTATGTCGTCGAGGTGAACGCGCAAACCCGCGCCGCCGCCGTCGTGTGAAAGCGCTGGTTCCTTCGCGACTTCATACAACGACATATGCCCGCCTCCGAACTCTAATGCTTTAACCAATAGCAACCCGCACTATAGGTGCCGCACATGAATAACGGATGAACAACTGAAAAATTTAATGGGACATATGGAACAGATGCAGCAGGCGTACCTTTGGGCTTGGGGCTACATCAGGCCGAGCTGGAGCCTGGCGTGCTCGCTGATCATCTCGCGGCTCCATGGAGGGTCCCAGACCAGGTCGACATCGACGGCGTCTACACCTTCGATGGACAACAGCTTGGAGCGTGCCTCGTCGGCGATGAAGGTGCCCATGCCGCAGCCGGGTGCGGTAAGAGTCATGTCGACTTCGATACGGAAGGCGCCCTCTTGCGCCGCCGGAAGGACTTCACAGCGGTAAACCAGCCCTAAATTGACGATATCCACAGGAATTTCCGGATCGTAGCAGGTCTTCAACAGCTCGAGAGCGGCAGCTTCGACGGATTCCATCGTGGCCGGCCCGTCTGAAGCCTGGATGACGGGCGTGTCGACGGGCTCGAGGCCTAATGCATCGGCGTCTCGTCCTTCGATGCGATAGAGGTTGCCTTCGACGTAGACGGTATAGCTGCCGCCAAGTTGCTGGGTTATCTGGGCCGTGCAGCCCTCTTGGATGGTGACGGGCTCGCCAAATGGTACTGATACCGCCGGCAGGTCGCGGCTGACGACAACTTCGTTGGGTTTTCTGTGATAACTCATGACAATACCTTACTCGGTCTTGGCGGGCTCTTGCACGCCCTGAAGCGCGTTGTGCAATGTATGCCATGCCAGCGTGGCGCACTTGACCCGCACGGGGAATTCCTTGACACCGGCAAGCACCTTGAGCTTGCCAAAATCGCGATTTACGGGGTTGCTGTCTGTCAGCATGGCATGAAAATCCTGGAACAGGCTCTCGACCTCGTCGACGGGCTTGCCCCGCACGGCTTCGGTCATCAGCGATGCCGACGCTGTGGAAATGGCACACCCTTGCCCCACGAAACTGGCCTCGTCCACCACGCCGTCTTGTACGCGCACGTACACGGTAAGCTCGTCTCCGCACAACGGATTGTGGCCTTGTGCAACGTGGCTGGGGCGCTCCATGCCATGGTAATTGCGTGGGCTGCGGTTGTGGTCGAAGATGACTTCCTGGTAAAGCTCGCGTAGATCGGGCTGCATGTCGCTCATGGCGTCTCCGTGATGCCGAACAAGGCCTGCGCCTTGCGCACCGCCCCGACCAGGGCGGTAATGTCTTCAGGTTTGTTGTACAGGGCAAATGAAGCCCTGGCCGTGCCGGGAATGCCGAACTGCGTCATGATGGGCATGGCGCAATGATGGCCGGCGCGTATGGCCACGCCTTCCGAGTCGAGTATCGTACCCAGATCATGTGGATGTATGCCATCGATCACAAAGGACAAAATGCCTGCTTTATGCCGCGCCGTGCCAATAAGCTTGACCCCCGGCAGCGCCGCTATCTGTTGGGTCGCCGACTCAAGAAGCGCTTGCTCATGGGCGGCAATACGCTCGAGCCCCACCGACTGCACATAGTCGATGCCCGCGGCCATGCCTACTACACCTGCAATATTCGGGGTGCCGGCCTCGAAGCGCTGCGGAGCGTCGGCGTAGGTTGAGCCTTCGAAGCTGACCGTGTAGATCATGTCGCCGCCGCCCTGCCACGGCGGCATGGCCTGAAGCAGCTCGTGCCGTCCGTAAAGCACCCCGATGCCGGTCGGGCCATACAGTTTATGCGCCGAGAACGCGTAGAAATCGCAGCCCAGCTCTTGCACGTCCACCGCTTGATGCGCAACGGCTTGGGCGCCGTCGACGAGCACGAGCGCGCCAACCGCGTGCGATCTGCGCACAATTTCCTCGACCGGATTGACCGTTCCCAGGGCGTTCGACACATGGGCGACGCACACCAGGCGGGTGTTGGGGCCCAGCAGCTTGTCGAATTCGTCCATCAACAGCTCGCCGCTGCTGTCGATGGGCGCCACCTTCAGCACGGCTCCCACCTGCCCGCAAAGCAATTGCCAGGGAACGATGTTGGAATGGTGCTCCATGGCAGTAAGCAGCACCTCGTCGCCCGCCTTGAGGTTCGCCCTTCCCCAGCTTTGGGCCACCAGGTTGATGGACTCGGTGGTGCCCCGCGTAAAGACGATTTCTTCGTCTCGTTGCGCGTTCAGGAAACGGCGTACGGTGTTGCGGCCTGCCTCGTAGAGGTCGGTGGCGTGTTGGGAAAGCCAGTGTACGCCGCGATGAATATTGGCGTTCGATTCTTCATAGAATCGGCTTTCGGCCTCGATGACTTGTCGCGGCTTTTGCGTCGTGGCGCCATTATCTAGATAGACCAAGGGCTTGCCCCGTACCGGACGCGCCAATATGGGAAAGTCGTGAGCCAGGTCAAGAACAGCTTCGGGTGCGGGCTTTACGACGCTGGCGCTCATGAGATGTCTCCAAGCAGCTTGCCTCCGGGAAGCAAGTTGCGCACGGTCGAGGCGATGCGGCGGCGCATGGGCTCGAGGGCGATGCGCTTCAGGGCTTGCGCGGCGAAGGCGTATGTCATCACACCATGCGCGTGCGCTTGGGAAAGCCCGCGCGAGCGTAGATAGAACAGGCTTTCTTCGTCGATTTGGCCCACCGTGGCGCCGTGCGCACACTTTACGTCGTCGGCGTAGATTTCAAGTTCGGGCTGCGTGGTCACCCGAGCCATGCGCGACAAGAGTAAATTGTCGGAACGCTGCACCGCGTCGGTGCCGTCGGCGCCATCTCGAACCTGGATGCGGCCGGTGAAAACCCCCTGAGCCGAATTATCCAGAATACCCCGGTAGAATTCGTGGCTGGTGCTATTGGGCTGTGCGTGATCGATACGGGTGTGATGATCGACATGACGCCGGCCATCGGCGTAAAACAAGCCATTGAGCAAGGTATGGCAGCGCTCGCCATTGAAGCGCGTGGCGATGTCGTTGCGCGCCAATCTGGCCCCGAAGGAAATCGAGTGTGACTCATAGGTTGAGCCTTCGTCCTGCTGGATGTCTATCGCAGCCAGGTGAAAGGCCTCTGCCTGCTCTTGCTGCACCTTGACGTGGGTGAGCCGCGCTTCGCGTTCGAGCCGGCCTTGCATGACCGTATTGGTCAGCGTGGCTTGCTCGGCATAGCCGATGTAGTGCTCGACAATGGCAGCTTCGGCTCCCTGCCCCAGAAGCACGATGTTGCGCGGGAAACTGGCGGTTGCGTTGCCCGCCGCGATAAACACCAAATGCAAGGGTTCGGACAAGGAAGTTCGGGCCGGCAATTCGACATAGGCGCCGTCAGCCGCAAGGGCCAGGTTCAGCGCGGCGGGGCTTCCGCCTTCGCCGGCATCGCCCAGCACCGCCTCAAGACGTGATTCGCCGCCCGTGATTACCTGGGCTAGCGGTGCGATACGCACGCCGTCGGCCAGGTCGCCGATGCGGGATAGCCCGGCCTCAAAACGTCCGTCGACGAACACCATCCAGTGGCCGCTTTGGCCTTGTCGCAAGGCCTCGATATCGACGCCCGAGGAAGTGCCCCGTTTTCCGTCGAAAGCCTGCTGTTGCATGAATGCCAGAGAAGTATGCCGCCAATCTTTGTGCTTGGTGGTGGGCCAGCCTTCTGACATGAAGCGGTCCAGAGCGCGCCGACGCGCCTCGGCCAGCCAGGGCATATTCGCACCGGGCAGGCTTGCGGCCTTGGCTCGCTGGCTCCAGGGTTGCAGCATATTACTCATGCGCCGGCCTCCTTGCGCTGCTCGGCTTCTTGCTTGACCCAGCCATAGCCCCGCTCTTCCAGTTCAAGCGCCAGTTCTCTGCCGCCGGAATGTTCGATGCGGCCGCTGGACAGCACATGCACGTGGTCAGGAATGATGTACTCGAGCAGACGCTGATAATGAGTGATGACGATGAGCGCGCGATCAGGCGAGCGCAGACGGTTCACCCCTTCGGCAACGACGCGCAGCGCGTCGATGTCAAGCCCGGAATCAGTCTCGTCAAGCACAGCCAGCCGAGGTTGCAACAATGACATTTGCAGCACTTCGTTGCGCTTTTTCTCGCCGCCCGAAAAGCCCTCGTTGACCGAGCGATAAAGGAACTCTTCCTTCATGCCGACCGTCTTCATTTCGGCCTTCACGTGAGTGAGGAAATCCATGGCATCCATCTCGGGCTCGCCACGGTGACGACGCACTGCGTTAACGGCCGCCCGCAAAAAATAAGCATTCGAAACGCCCGGAATTTCAATCGGATACTGAAAAGCCATGAACAGGCCTTCGCGGGCGCGGTCTTCGATCGACATTTCGGTTAGATCTCGGCCATCCCACTCTATGGAGCCGCTTTCAATCTGGAAGCTTTCCCGGCCGGCCAGCACCTGGGCCAGCGTACTTTTACCGGAGCCGTTGGGCCCCATGATGGCGTGTACTTCGCCGGCTTTCACAGAAAGGTCAAGCCCGCGCAATATTGCCTTTTGCCCGATCTTGACGTGCAGATCTTTAATTTCCAACATATATGTTTTCTCCTTAGCCGACGCTGCCTTCAAGGCTGACGCCCAACAAATTTTGTGCCTCTACCGCGAATTCCATGGGCAGCTCTTTGAAGACCTCTTTGCAGAAGCCGTTCACGATCATCGAGACCGCATCCTCGGCCGACAAGCCGCGCTGCATGGCATAGAAAAGCTGATCTTCACCGACTCGCGAGGTGGTTGCCTCGTGCTCGACATGGGCGCTGGGATTCTGCGCCTCGATTGTCGGAAACGTGTGCGCGGCACATTCTTTGCCAATCAGCAGAGAGTCGCACTGGGTGAAATTGCGAGCATTCTCGGCCTTGGGCGTGATGCGCACGAGCCCGCGATAGGTATTGCTGCCACGGCCGGCGGATATCCCTTTGGAGATGATCGTGCTGGACGTGTTGCGGCCCATGTGGATCATCTTGGTGCCGGTGTCGGCCTGCTGGCGATGGTTGCTCAGTGCCACCGAGTAAAACTCGCCTACGGAATCATCGCCGCGCAACACAACGCTGGGGTATTTCCAGGTGATGGACGAGCCGGTCTCGACCTGGGTCCATGAAATACGCGATCGCGCGCCTCGACAATCGCCACGCTTGGTTACGAAGTTGTAGATGCCGCCGACGCCGTCCTTGTCGCCGGGATACCAGTTCTGGACAGTGGAATATTTAATCTTGGCATCGTCGAGCGCTATCAGCTCCACCACCGCGGCATGCAGCTGGTTCTCGTCTCGCATGGGCGCCGTACAGCCCTCAAGGTAACTGACGCTGGCGCCTTCTTCGGCGATGATCAGTGTGCGCTCAAATTGCCCGGTGTCACGGGCATTGATGCGGAAGTAAGTGGACAGCTCCATCGGACATCGCACCCCTTTGGGGATGAACACGAAGGAGCCGTCGGAAAACACGGCCGAATTAAGCGCGGCATAGTAGTTGTCGTTGGGCGGCACCACCGTACCCAGGTACTGACGCACCAGCTCGGGGTGTTCTCGCACAGCCTCGGAGAAGGAACAGAAGATGACGCCCACTTCGGCCAGCTGCTTGCGGAAAGTGGTGGCTACTGAAACGGAGTCAAACACCGCATCGACCGCCACGCCCGCCAAGCGAGCGCGCTCGTGCAAGGGGACCCCCAGCTTTTCGTAGGTACGCAGTAGCTCGGGATCGACCTCGTCCAGGCTTTTGGGGCCGTCGGCCTTGCTTTTGGGCGCCGAAAAATAAACGATGTCCTGGAAATCGATGGGCGGAAAGTTGACCGCCGCCCATTCCGGAGGCGTCATTTCGAGCCAGCGGCGGTACGCCTGAAGCCGCCACTCGAGCAAGAACTCGGGTTCGCGTTTCTTGGCCGACAATTGCCTGACCGTCTCTTCGGACAGGCCTTTTGGGAATGAATCGCTCTCGATGTCAGTCACGAAGCCCGCTTCGTACTCGCGATCGAGAAACGAGCTGATGTCCGCGGAAGCATTTTCCATATATAAAAGTTCCTTTCTAAAGCGCAGGGGACCGCGCAGTATTCGTCAAGCCGGCGACTGTCTTCGCACGACCGCCTGAGTTCCAATCGTTGCGGCAAGCGTCCCCGGCTGGGGCTTTGCCATGTCTGCCACGGAAACGTCCTCGAGCGTGCGTCTTACAATCGCATTGATGCGTTGCCAGTTATCGCGCAGCGTACATCCGGTTTCGAAATCGCAGCTTCCAGGCATGGACGTACATTCGGTCAGGCCAAACGGCTGCTCGTCGAGGGCGTCGATGACCTGTGCGATCGAGATTTCGGCAGCCGGCCTTCCGAGCGTGTAGCCCCCTTGTACGCCACGGACGCTGCGCACAAGACCTTGCCGCCCCAATAGCTTCAGCACCTTGCTGACAGTAGGCGGGTTAAGGCCCAGGGCCCGAGCCAGCTCGGGCGCACTGCATAGACGATCGGGACAGCCGGCCATATAAGTAAGCACTAAAGTGCCGTAATCCATGATCTTGCTGATGCGCAACATGCGATGGGCTCCAGTCAATTTCCTTTCCAATACAGTACTTTAACGGTACTGTATCAGTCAAGCATGGCCCTACAAGCAATAAGGTTAGTCCTGCGATTGCTGCAAGAGCCACATCTGGGCGTAGCGTCCGCCTTTAAGCAGCAGTTCACGATGAGACCCCTGCTCTATCACCCTTCCGTGATCCAGCACCAGGATTTTGTCGGCGTCGACCACGGTGGAAAGCCGGTGGGCGATGATCAGCGTTGTACGATTACGGGCGATTTGGCGTAACTCATCCTGGATGGCACGCTCTGTTCGCGTGTCAAGCGCGCTGGTCGCTTCGTCGAACACCAGTATCGGCGGATTCTTCAGCAGCGTGCGCGCGATGGCGACGCGCTGCTTCTCGCCTCCGGACAGCTTGAGGCCCCGCTCTCCCACCTGGGTGTCGTATTGTTCAGGCAAGCTCATCACAAAATCGTGAATGCTCGCTGCACGGGCAGCCTCGATAATGTCCTCTTGGCTGGCGCTGGGGTTGCCGTAGGCAATGTTGTACAAGATGGTGTCATTGAACAGCACCGTGTCTTGCGGCACGATCCCGATGTGGCGCCGCAAGCTCGCTTGATCCAGATCACGAACATCGAAGCCGTCGATTTTTACTGCGCCCTCGGCCACATCGTAGAAACGGAATAGCAGTCGCGAGAGCGTCGATTTACCCGCGCCCGAGGCGCCCACCACGGCCAGCGTGTGGCCCGCGGGTATGTCAAAGCTTACGTCAAACAATATCTGCCGGTTCAATTCATAGCCGAAATCCACATGCTCGAACTGCACCGAGGCGTTGCGCGTATTCAGCACCCGAGCCGAGGGCTTGTCGACGACCTCCTGGTTTTTCTCGAGCAGGCCAAACATGCGCTCCATGTCGGCCAGGGCGTGCTTGATCTCCCGATACACGAAACCAAGAAAGTTCAAGGGTGCGTACAGTTGGGTAAGGTAGGCTGAGACCAGCACCACGTCGCCCACCGTCATGGTCTGGTTGACCACGCCGCGGGCCGACAGCCAGAGCAGCGCGGTCACGCCCACGGTGATAATGACCCCCTGGCCCATATTCAGAAAGTTCAGCGACACCTGGTTTTTCACCGCCGATTCCACCCAGCGACCCAGGTTGCGGTCATAGCGATTCAGTTCGTATGACTCGTTGCCGAAATACTTGACCGTTTCGTAATTCAGCAGTGCATCGATGGCCTTGCTGTTGGCTTGGCTATCCAGATCGTTCATGCTGCGTCGATACACCATCCGTTTTTCGGTCACGACCAGGGTGAATACGATGTACGACACAATCGTGCCCAGGGTGACCGCGGCGAACAGGAGGTCATAGCGCCACAGCAGTATGGCCGCGACCATGCTTATTTCAAGCAAGGTCGGCAATACATTGAACACCATGAAATTAAGCAGGAAACCAATCCCCTTGGTGCCTCGCTCGATGTCGCGGCTAAGCCCGCCGGTTTGGCGTTGCATATGAAAACTCATCGACAGCGCGAACAAATGCTTGAACAAGCGCGTGGCAATGCGCCTGATCGACCCCTGCGTGACGCGGGCGAACAGCGCATCGCGAAGCTCGCCGAACACGCTGGTGGCCAACCGTGCGAAGCCATATCCCAGCAGCGCCGCCACCGGCAGCACCATCAAAGTTTGAGGTAGGCTCAGACCATCGACCAGATCCTTTAGAAACAGCGGCGTGATAACGCTGGCTACTTTGGCCGCAATCAGGCAAACCATGGCAAAAATCACGCGCCATTTGAACTGCCATACAAAGGGTAGAAGCGACCGTATCGTTTTGATGTCGTCGCGATTTGCTGGGGCTGGACCCCGATAGTGGATTCTGCTCATGAATGATGTGAAAAGTTACGGGCGGCGCGCGGCTGCGCAGGCAACACCTTATACAATAAACCCGCATTGGAAAAACTGGAGACTACATGTCCGATTCGACCTTCGACTACCAGGACGCACTGGCTTCCTGCGCGCAAGGCGATCCCCAGGCGTTGCAGCGGCTTTACACGCAAGAGGCCCCACGCATGCTGGCGCTGGCCAATATTATGCTGGGCGATCAGGTCGCCGCACAAAATACGGTCCACGACGCCTTCGTGCTGCTCTGGAAAAATGCCGACAGCTATGACCCGCGCACGGGCAGCGCCCGAGCGTGGATATACAGCATTATGCGGTATCGGGCACTGAGCTTATTGCGACGCAGCCCTCCGGCCTTGGGGCCAACTGCCACGCCATCCGCCCTGCCTTTCTATGAAGATGACGCGGCAGGAATTGCGGCCGCCCTGGCCAAGCAACCCGAAAATGCCCGCAAACCCGTGCTTATGGCCTTTTACAACGGCATGAACTACGCCGACATTGCGGCCCGCTTGGGCTGCAGCACCGGCGAACTTCGCAATCGCGTACGCGCCTGCCTGCGTGTCCTGCGGGAGTGCCATCCAGCATGATCTCCACGCACCACAAAGACGATTTCTTCATCGCCGAATACACCTTGGGCTTGCTTGAGCCCGATGACATCGCTCAGGCCCATGCACTGCTTGGCGGGGATGACGAGGCCGTGGTCTGCGCCCTGCAATGGGAGGCCAGGCTTCTTGAGCTGACCGACGCCCTGACCCCGCTTCACCCCCCTCCTCAGTTGCTGGACCGCATCCGCGACACGCTGGCGCTGCCACGAAACACGGCCGCCGCGACGCCCGCAATACCGCCGCGCGGCGCAGCTCCTGCCTCTTCGGTACGGCCTTCAGCGGCCCCCCCCTCCGCGCCTGCCTCCCCGCCGCCGTCGCACTCAGTGTCTCCACTAGCCGCTACACCCGCGCAGTCCGGCGCGAATATCGATTTCGAACCCCGGCTTATTCGCCCCGACAGTGTTTCATCCCCCGAGGCCGCGCCGCCAAAGACAACTGCCGCCTCACAGAAAAACACCGGCCCGGTCGGCTCCACAGCGAAAAGCCGCAGCGAGTCGGCCCTTGGGGCCGTACCGCCCAAGCCGGATACGCCCGCCGAAACGCCCGCCCGTATCCGCACCGCACCGTCCGACCCCACCGAAGCTTTCAGGCGCGAGGCCGCATCGCGCCGACACCCGCGACAGACCTTCTGGCGGAGCCTGTGGTTCTGGCGGCTGTTAAGCGGGGCCCTCGCGGTATTGGCCGTCGTCCTTGTCCTGCCTGAAAACACGTTCAAGCATGACCCCGCCCTAAGCGCCACGCTGCAACCGCCCACGGCGCCCGCACCCACCGTTGTACAAGTGGCGGTGATGCAAGCGCCGGGAACAAGCTCGACGCCGGGCTGGATACTGACGGTCGACAGCCGGCAAAACGTGGTGCTGCAACCGCAGGTGGACATCATCGTGCCAGAGTCCGAGTCTGTGTACTTATGGACTTACAGCGAGAAAATGCCCCGGCCTCGTTTGCTGGGCGTCATAGACCCCACACATTCCTTGACATTGCCCATGGAGGTGACCGGCGAGGTGGCGCCGGGCCAGATATTCGAAATGACTCAAGAGCCCAACCTCGCCGTACCGAGCGAGCCCGAAGGGCCGATTTTGTTCATCGGGCGCACCGTCAGCCTGGGCTGACCGCCTGTTCAAGCAAGGCGTCCAGTTCAGCCTGGCTGAAACCCGCCTCGCGGCGGGCATCCATGTTGAACGGACCGCGCTGGCGCGGAGCGCGGTATTGGCGCGCCAGTTCACGATATTGCGCAACCGGATCCAGGCCTTGTTGCCGGCACAAGTAGCCGTACCACTTGTTGCCGACGGCCACGTGTCCGATTTCGTCGCGCAAGATAATATCCAATATAGCGGCGCCCCCGGCGTCGCCAATGCTCGAAAGCTTCTGGCGTATGGCCGGAGATGCATCCAGGCCGCGCGCCTCGAGAGTGCGCGGCACCAAGGCCAGGCGCGCCAGCAAATCGCCCGATGTGCGTCGCGCCATGTCCCATAGGCCGTCATGGGCGGGAAAATCGCCGTACTCGTGGCCCATGCCACGCAAATGCCCTGCCAACAGTTCGAAGTGATACGCCTCTTCGCGCGCCACCTGAATCCAATCGAGATAGAAGTCTTGGGGCATGCCGCCGAAGCGCCAAACGATATCCAGCGCCAGGTTGATGGCGTTGAACTCGATATGGACCAGGGAATGGATCAGGGCGGCGCGCCCCGACGGCGAATTCATGGAGCGCTGCTTGACCTGGAACGGGCCAACCAGTTCGGGCCGATCAGGCCTGCCGGGTATGCCCGCGGGCTCGGGGCTTTGCCAAGTGACGTCCAGCGCCATGCCGGGTTCAAGCGCGGCAACCGCCGCAAGCTTTTCGTGGGGCGCCGTGCAGCGCAGCGCCGCCAGGGCCTGGCGACGCATCACTGGTCGCCGGCCATATCACCCAGCGCCTTGGCCAGGTCGTCGCGTGCGGCCTGCAGTTCGGTACGAAGCATCTGCAATTCGTGCCCGCTAAGACGTACGGCGGCCTCTTGGTCGAACGGAGCCTGTGCGTCGCCCAGGCGGTTGCGGGCGCCGCTTATGGTAAAGCCTTGTTCATACAGCAGGTCGCGTATGCGCCGAATGAGCAAGACTTCGTGGTGCTGATAATAGCGACGATTGCCGCGCCGCTTGACCGGCTTGAGTTGCGTGAACTCCTGTTCCCAATATCGCAGTACATGCGGCTTGACGCAACACAACTCGCTGACCTCACCGATGGTGAAATAGCGCTTGGCCGGAATAGGCGGCAACGTAACGGAGGTTTCAGTGGGACTCATGGACGAACGTTATAGTGTTTGATGACTGGGTCCGATGGGCGGATAAACGGCCCGGACCGGAATACGTGTCGTGGCCGGCCCTAATCGGACCGCTGTTCCGCCATCGGAGCCCCGGCCTGTTCGACCGCGCCTTTGAGCTTCTGGCTCGCATGAAACGTGACCACGCGTCGCGCCTCGATGGGAATCACTTCACCTGTCTTGGGGTTGCGCCCTGGGCGCGGAGGCTTGTCGCGCACCTGAAAGTTACCGAACCCTGAAAGCTTGACTGCCGTGCCTCGCGCCAGGCATTCGCGGATTTCTTCGAAGAAGGTATCGACAAGATCTTTGGCTTCACGTTTGTTCAGCCCCACCCGCTCGAAGAGCAGCTCGGCCAGCTCGGCCTTGGTCAAGGTACGCGAGTCTGAATTCATGTTGGTTAACTCCTTAAGCGCGCTGGCGCGCACCATGGGTATCGACGAGGGCCTGCAACAGCCGGTTCACGCATTGCTCGACCCTGGCATCGTCCAGGGTGACCTGGTCGTCTTGCAGACGGAAATGCAGCGCCATGCTTTTGTCGCCGCCGCCCGACGGATCGCGCCATACATCGAACAGCCCGATATGCTTAACAATGCCAAGAGTAGCATCAGATTCAATGGTTTGGGTAAGCGTGTCGAGTAAATCCTGATACAAGACGTTGGCCCCCACCCATACGGCCAGGTCACGCACGACCACAGGCTGGCGCGAAAGTTCGCGGGGGTTGGGCAGCGGCACAGTGTCGATGGCGTCGACATCCAGCTCGAACACCACTGGCGGATGAGCCAGGTCGGCTTCTCGCGCCAGGCGTGGATGCAGTTCTCCGATCCAGCCTACAGGTTGGCCATGCAGCTCAAGCCGGGCGCTGCGACCCGGATGCAGGGCCGGATATTCGGCGGCGACACAACGCAGCTGCGCCGCTTTTTTCCCCAACAGGCTTTCCACGTCTTTTTTCACATCGTAGAAATCGACCTGGCGCGCCGGCACGCCCCACTGCTCTTCCACGGCCGGCCCCCAGGCCGCGCCCGCGAGACGCTGGGGCTGGGCGACGCCCGCAACGCTCAGGTCGCCCTTTAGGACCGAAGCGTCGCGATAAAAGGCACGCCCAAGTTCAAACATGCGCACCCGCGACTGTTTATGGTTCGCGTTGTGCCGGATATTGTCCACCAGGCCGGCGATCAGGCTGGACCTCATGACGGCCAGTTGGCTGGCAATGGGATTGAGCAGTCGGATGGGATCGTTATTGCCCGCGTAATCGCTTTCCCAGCTTTCTTGCACGAACGAAAAATTGATGACTTCTTGATAATCCATGGCGGCCATGGCATGACGCAGCGCATGGGGTCCGCGCAGGGCTTCGGGGTCGACCCGCATTGCGGCACGCGCCCGCGGAGGTTGATCAGGCAGGCGTTCGAAGCCGTAAATGCGCGCAACCTCTTCGATCAGGTCTTCTTCTATCTCAATGTCGAAACGATATGATGGAGGCGACACGCTGAACACGCCATCGTTGAGCTTCCAGGCCAGATCAAGGCTGTCGAAAATGCGCTCGACCTCAGCTTGCTCAACAGGGACGCCCAGCACTCGATGACAACGATCCAGGCGCATCCGTACCGGCTTGCGCTCGGGCAGATTCACTTGCTGATCATCGATCGGACCGGCTTGGCCGCCGCAAATGTCAAGAATGAGATTGGTGATGCGCTCGAGATCGCGCACGACATTCTGAAAATCGACGCCGCGCTCGAACCGATGACTGGCTTCCGAGCCGAATTTATAGCGGCGCGCTTTACCCATGATGGCGTCCGGCCACCAAAACGCAGCCTCTACATAGATGTCGGTGGTGTCCAGCGTGACGGCTGACGCTTCGCCGCCCATGATGCCCGCCATGCTTTCGACGATGTCGCCGGCCGCGATGATGCCGACGTCGGGCGCAAGATCAACCGTCTGGCCATTTAGCAGTTCGAGCTTTTCGCCTTCTTTGGCCCAGCGCACCGTCAGGCCGCTCTGAATTCGATTCAAGTCAAAGACATGGGTGGGGCGTCCAAGTTCCAGCATCAGGTAGTTGGAGACGTCAACCAAGGCCGATACCGAGCGCTGGCCGGCCCGTTCGAGGCGCGAGACCATCCAGTCGGGCGTCTTGGCCTGGGCGTTGACGCCCCGGATGACGCGCCCGCCGAAACGGCCGCACAAATCGGGCGCCTGCACTTCGACCGCAAGGCGGTCTTCTATCTGGACCGGCGCCGAGGCGATCTCGGGCATTGACAAGGGAGCGCCCGTAAGCGCTGCGACCTCGCGCGCCACACCCAGTATGGACAGGCAGTCGGCGCGGTTGGGCGTCATTTTGATCGTGAACAGCGTGTCGTCCAGGTCGAGGGTCTCGCGCAACGACTGCCCCACCGGGGCATCGGCGTGAAGCTCAAGCAAGCCGGCATGATCCTGGGAAAGCCCCAGCTCGCGCGCCGAGCACAGCATGCCGAAGGACTCGACGCCACGCATTTTTGCCTTGCGTATCTTCATTCCGTCGGGCAATACGGCGCCAAGGCGGGCCAAGGGCGCCAGCATGCCGGCGGCGGCGTTGGGCGCACCGCAAACAATTTGCACAAGCTCGCCCGAACCGTCGTCAACACGGCACACGCGCAATTTATCGGCATCCGGGTGCTTTTCGAGCTCGACAATACGAGCGACGACGATGTCGCTGAATGGCGGTGCGACGGGGGTGGTTTCTTCAACCTCGAGCCCCGCCATGGTCAGTCGATGAGATAGCTCATCGGTGGACAGATCGGGGTTCACGAACGTGCGAAGCCAGGATTCCGGGAATTGCATGATGTTTAGTGAGTCCGTTTACAGTCAGCAGGCGTCGATTCGGCGCCTAGCGATTGAATTGACGCAGGAAGCGCAGATCGCCCTCGAAAAACTGGCGCAAGTCGTTGACGCCGTAGCGCAGCATGGTAAGGCGCTCTAGCCCCGAACCGAAGGCAAAACCGATATAGCGCTCGGGATCGAGCCCAAAGTTGCGCACCACTTGGGGATGCACCTGGCCAGAGCCGGAAATTTCAAGCCAGCGGCCCTGGTTCGGCCCCGAGGTGAACATCATGTCGATTTCAGCCGAGGGTTCGGTGAAGGGAAAGAATGAGGGGCGGAAACGCACCGATAGATCATCGGTTTCAAAAAAAGCGCGCAGGAAGTCGGTATACACGCCCTTGAGATCGGCAAAGGAAATGTCCTCGGCGATCCATAGGCCTTCGACCTGATGGAACATGGGCGAATGGGTGGCGTCGCTGTCGACGCGATAGGTGCGCCCAGGCGCAATGACCTTGATGGGCGGCTGGTGCATCCGCGCATAGCGAACCTGCATCGGGCTGGTGTGAGTGCGCAACAACAGTGGCAAGCCTTCGTCGTCTTTCATGTCGACATAGAAGGTGTCTTGCATCGAGCGAGCCGGGTGGTTCTCGGGGTTGTTGAGCGCCGTGAAGTTGGTCCAGTCGTTTTCAATCTCGGGGCCGTCAGCCGTCTCGAATCCAATCGAGGCGAAAATGGCCTGTACCCGCTGCCAGGTCTGGATGACGGGGTGGATGCCGCCGACGGCCCGGCCCCGGCCCGGCAGGGTGACGTCGATGGTTTCAGCCGCCAACCTCTTGTCGAGCTCGGCCTGTGCCAGCTCGGCACGGCGCTGGTTGAGCAATTGCTCTATTTGTTGCTTGACCTGATTGATGCGGCCGCCCTGCTCGCGCTTTTGCTCGGGAGCGAGCTGCGCCAGGCCTTTGAGCAAAGCCGTCAGCGCACCCTGCTTGCCCAGGAATCGCGCCTTGGCGTTCTCGAGCGCCGCCGAGTCGTTGGCTTGAGCAAAGAGTTCTTTTGCCTGAGAGATCAGGTCATCAACCGGTGAAGTCATGGGTCATCGCTTACAAAAGCAAACGGAGCCCAGGGTCGTTGACAGCCTTTGGCGTCAACAGGCCCTAAAGCCCCGTTCGCAGCAACACAATATCGTGATTGAAACGGCTATCAGGCAGCCAATGCGGCTCGCGCCTGAGCAACGACGGCGGCAAAGCCTGCCTTATCGTTCACCGCCATATCGGCGAGCACTTTGCGATCAAGTTCGATAGAGGCTTTTTTGGTACCGGCGATGAACGCACTGTACGTAATACCCAATTCGCGGCAGCCCGCATTAATACGGGTGATCCACAACGCGCGGAAAGTGCGCTTTCTGTTGCGGCGGTCGCGGTAAGCGTACTGGCCGGCCTTCATGACGGCCTGTTTGGCTATCCGGAAGACATTACCGCGGCGACCGCGATAACCTTTGGCAGCACTAATGACTTTTTTGTGACGAGCGCGGGCGGTAACGCCGCGTTTTACGCGTGGCATATTGGTTCTCCGTTAAATATCAAGCGTAAGGCAGCATGGCCTTGACCGACGCGACATCCGCTTTATGCACGGCGGTCGATCCGCGCAACTGGCGTTTGTTCTTGGTCGTTTTTTTGGTGAGGATGTGGCGCTTGAACGCCTGTCCACGCTTGATGGAACCACTACCCCGAACCACGAAACGCTTGGCGGCGCCTCGTTTGGTTTTCATTTTAGGCATGTTGAAACTCTGTTGTGATTTATGACCGCAGGTGGCCGCTTAACGTAAAAGCAACTCTTGTCAAACCCGCAAGGCCGGCCACGTAAAAAAGCGCCGTAAAGGCACCTGTAAACCAGGCCGGCACAAAGCCATTTATTGTTTTCCCCGAAAATAGACGCAAGCCCCTTAAGTGCCATGCATGCTATGCGTGCTATGCACATGTTGTGCTGCAAGGCACATAAGAAGAAAGCGCCAATTCGGAAAAGCCCTTGATTATACGACGCTTTGCAAGTTTGCGCTATTGAAGGCGCTGAAAAACCAGCCCGCGCCCACTACGCAATCACGATATGGGCCGCGTAGCGCCCCACGGCTGGCGATAGCGGGCGGCTTCCGCCAGGCAGTCCTGGGTGATCATATCCTGATCCGACATATCGGCCAAAGTACGTGCCACACGCAATACGCGATGTACGACCCGAGCCGACCAATGCCAGCGTTGCACGGCGTCATGCAGCAAGGACCGGGCTTCATCGGCCAGCACGCAATGATCTTCAATGCCGTCGACGTCCAGCTTGGCGTTCAGGCACGACTGTCTTGCCCATTGCCGGCTACGGCATCGGGCCACCCTAAGCCGGATCGCTTCCGATGGCTCGCCGGGCGGAGCACGAAGCCATTCATCATCAATAGCCGGCAGACTAATGCGCAAGTCGATACGATCAAGCAAGGGCCCCGAGATACGACCACGGTACTTGTCAATGCGTTCAGGCGTGCAGGCGCAGCGCATGCGGGCATGACCCAGCCACCCGCAGGGACAAGGGTTCATCGCTGCCACCAGTTGAAAGTCGGCAGGAAATGTAAGGGTCATGCTTGCCCTGGCGATTGAAACGGCGCCGGTTTCAAGCGGTTCACGCAAGGCCTCCAGCACATGACGCTGGAACTCGGGCAACTCGTCAAGAAAAAGCACGCCATGGTGCGCCAGGCTGATTTCGCCGGGCCTGGGCCGCATGCCGCCACCCACCAGAGCCGGCATCGACGCCGAATGATGCGGAGCCCTGAAGGGCGCCGTCGAACTGAAGCGGGGCTCTTTGCCCCCGACACTGTTCAGTGCGGCCACCTCGAGTGACTGTTGATCTCCCAGCGGCGGCAGCAAGCCTGGCAACCGATGGGCAAGCATGCTCTTGCCCGCCCCCGGCGGGCCCGACATTAGCAGGCTATGGCCCCCGCCGGCGGCAATCTCGAGAGCGCGTCGCGCACTGGCCTGCCCTCGAACCTGCGACATGCACGCCGGCGCTTGGGCTTCAACTTCCTTGGGGCCGGGAAGCGCTGGTTTCAGCGCCTCGCCACCGCAGAAATGCTCGACGACGTCGCGCAAGCAAGCGGCCGCAAGCACCGTGAGCCCCGGCACGTGAGCGGCGCTTGCAGCGCAGGCCGCCGGCAAAACAAGAGTCGCACCAGGAAGGCTTCGCGCCACGGACAGGGCAATGGCAAGTGGAGCGGTGATCGGCACCACCGCACCGGTCAGGGACAGCTCTCCGGCGAACACATAGTTGCCCAGGTCGGGGGCTGTGCCGGGCCCTGAACCCGCATCGGGCGCCGCGATCTGGCCCGACGCAGCCAGTACGCCCAACGCAATGGACAAATCGAAACGGCCTGACTCTTTGGGCAGATCTGCAGGAGCAAGGTTGACCGTGATGCGACCCGGCGGGAACTCATACCCGCTGCTGATTATCGCCGAGCGCACCCTTTCGCGACTTTCCCGCACCCCTGTGTCAGCCAGACCGACCAGACCGAACGAAGGAAGCCCGGCGCCGACGTGCACTTCGACCCGCACCGCAAGCCCCTGGAGCCCGCACAGGGCTTGACTGGCCAATACCGCCAACGACATGGATCACCCCACCGCGTGTTTAACTTGCTCGAGTATGCGTGCTGCACCTGCGAGGGTGAAGCGGCGGGAGACGATTTTGTCCGTTCGTGGAATTATGCAGGCGGGCCTGATCGACGCCGGCGCCCACAGTAGCTAGCCATTACAGGGCGCGTGTTGAAACTGTGCCGGGCAAACCACGAGGCCGAAAGTTATTGCTTGTCTGCGGCACCCAGCTTGACTGAGGTTTCCAGAGCCTGAACTTTGGATTCCAGCACCGAAATGCGAGCCAGTGCACGCTCGAGCAGTTCGGACTGGGTGTCGAATTCTTCGCGCGTAATAAGATCAAGCCTGGAGAACGTCTGCGACATCATGGCCTTGACATTACGCTCGATGTCGGCCGCTGGGCTCTTGGCGATCAGTTCGGAAATATTCTTTTGAAACTCTTCAAAAAAGTCGCTGCGATTGGCCATGGTGTGCTCCGGAAAAAACAATGATTGCTTCAATGCCTCTAGTGTAATGAATTGCGCTCCACGACGGGCCGCAGATCATCGCCTGCAATTCACTATTCGCAAGCCGTCACCGGCACAAGGGCGTGCAAAAGCGGTTGCGCAAAAACCGACGGGCCGCACTACAGCGACCCGTCCGGCTACTCCATTTATCAGGATAAACTGCTTTTACTCCTTGGCAGCATCCGATCCATCACCCACTTTATCCTGGATCGCTGCGTCCGCCCTGGCGGCGGCATCAGCAACCGACTGGCGGGCCCGTTCCGCTGCGTCACCGGCATCGTCCTTAAGCTCTCGGGTTTTGGCGGCGATAGCGTCACCGGTGGAATTCATGGCATCGCCGGCGCTGTCGGCAGCGTCGGATGCCGACCCTTGCGCATCGCTCATCGAGCTGCTCGGTGCGGGGGTAACGGGCGAGCCCGCATCAGGCGTCGTCATGGGATCGGCCGGCGCAGCTGCCGGAGGCATGGTGGAGTCAGGTGGAGGAGCCGTGTCGTCCTCGTTGGAGCATGCGGCCAACAAGCTGACAGACGCGGCCATGGCCACGACGGCAAGATAGGTACGAGTTTTCTTCATGGATTCCTCACTTAGTCCAGAGTCGCGATTTACTTGGAGACTGAGACCCGATGCGACTAACGGTTCAGTAGCGAGCTTGTAACAACTGGCTTGGTTACAAGTCTAGCCACGGACTGGGGAAACCACCTAAAGCTAGTGTAAATCGTGATTACAAGGAAGACAGGCTTAAGCGAGTGGTTTTAAGCGCCAGGCCGCTTTCTCCATACGTTAGCGGCCTCCGCCCTGATTATGGAAGAAATACATCGGGACACAAAAGCCGCCGCCCATCCACCTTTTGTTACTTCAAGTTCCGGCTTCTACAACGAACGGCTGTGTCGCACCATGGTGGCGCCCTCGCACCATCCCGGTGCGTACTGCCTGGCATGATGCCGTGCACAGTGGTGGTTTTCGCCCGCGCTTGTCCAGCTTGAGACGCCTGATTGGCCTGGAACCCCCGCGCGGGCCACTTCCTCGGGGGCAATAGCGGGAGTGGATATCGTTGAACTCCGACGCCCTCGGTTTCGAATGCTTCGCAAAACTGGCATGAATGTTGCGTGATACGGGTGGACACCCTTCTGAAAGGACCACTCGCATGAAACTCATCACCGCCATCATCAAGCCCTTCAAACTGGACGAGGTGCGCGAAGCTCTGGGCGCCATCGGCATTCAGGGTATGACGGTATCCGAAGTCAAGGGCTTCGGCAGACAAAAAGGCCACACCGAGCTTTATCGCGGCGCTGAATACACCGTCGATTTCTTGCCCAAGCTTCGCATCGACATGGCGGTGTCGGAAGCCCTGCTAGAGCAGGCGATCGAAACGCTTTGCACAGCCGCACACACCGGAAAGATCGGCGACGGAAAGATCTTTATCACCCCCCTCGAGCAAGCCGTGCGTATTCGTACCGGCGAGTACGATGACGCTGCCCTATGAACAGGAGACCACACCATGGATAAAGCTGATTTCGTCTGGGTAAGTGTTTCCACCATCCTCGTCCTGCTAATGGTCGTGCCGGGTCTTGCCCTGTTCTACGGCGGGCTGGTGCGTGCCAAGAATGTTCTGTCCGTGCTGACACAGGTGTTGTCTGTTTTTTGCCTGGCCGTCATTGTCTGGTTCTTGTACGGGTACTCGCTTGCCTTCACCGAGGGCAACGCTGTCATTGGGGGATTCTCCCGGGTGCTGTTCACTGGAATGCTCCAACTCGACTCGATGAGCTTCGCGTTGGCGGACGGCATTCCGGAACTCAGCTTCGCCGCCTTCCAGGCGACCTTTGCCGGCATTACGTGCGCTTTGATCGTGGGCGGTTTTGCCGAACGTGCACGCTTCGGCGCGGTGCTGCTGTTTACCGCACTGTGGATGACCTTCGCTTATCTGCCCATCGCGCACATGGTCTGGGCGCCCGGCGGCTGGCTGTTCGAACGCGGCGCCCTGGATTTCGCCGGCGGCACCGTGGTGCACATCAACGCAGGCGTCGCAGGCCTGGTGGGCGCCTACTATATTGGCAGCCGCCTGGGTTATCGGGCAGAGGCCATGCCTCCGCACAGCCTGCCCTTGACCATGATCGGCGCATCGTTGCTGTGGATAGGCTGGTTTGGTTTCAATGCCGGGTCTGCCCTGGGGGCCAACGAAACCGCCGCCCTGGCTTTTTTCAACACCTTGCTGGCGACCGCGGCGGCGGTGCTGGCCTGGTCTGCCGTCGAATGGAAGTCAAAAGGCAGGCCTTCGCTGCTGGGCGCGGTGTCCGGGGCAGTGGCCGGCTTGGTCGGCATCACGCCGGCGGCCGGCCTGGTGGGGCCGATCGGCGCCCTGATCATAGGCGCGTTCACGGGCGCCGCCTGCGTGTGGGGAGTCAACGGACTGAAGCGCTTGCTGCGCGCCGATGACGCCTTGGATGTATTCGGCATTCACGGCGTCGGCGGTATCGTGGGCGCCATGCTGACCGGCCTGTTCAACGCCCAGGCGCTGGGCGGACCAGGTCTGGTGTCACTCAGCCAAGTGCCCTATCAACTGTGGATTCAACTGGAAGGCATACTGATCACCATCGTCTGGTGCGCCATTGTCTCTTGGCTTGCCTACTTTATCGCCGACAAAGCATGCGGCCTGCGGGTTGGCGCCGATGCAGAGCGGCAGGGTCTCGACGTGCACGAACACGGCGAAACGGCCTACCAGCGCTAGAAGCCCAAAGCCGGCGCCACCAGAAACCTGTGGCGTCAGCCTTGCAGCGAGGCCAGGTCAATACGTTCGGCGCGGTTCAGCGCCGACGCGACCTTGACGCGCAGGGCATTCGAGTGGGCCAGACGGATTTCTTTCTTGACATCCAACAGTTGCTGCGGATGCATGGAAAACTCTTTGAGGCCCAGTCCGAGCAGCATGCGGGTCATGCTGGCGTCACCCGCCATTTCGCCGCAAACCGCCACGGGCTTGCCGCCGCGATCGGCGGCATTGATGGTGTGGGAGATCAGCCTTAGCACCGCGGGATGCATTGGATCGTAAAGATCGGCCACCTCGCTGTCTCCGCGGTCGATGGCCAAGGTGTATTGGATAAGGTCGTTGGTGCCGATGGAAAGAAAATCCAGGGCCTCGACAAAAGGCTCGATGGCGATCGCAATAGCGGGGATTTCCACCATGGCGCCCAGGGCGACATCCCTGCCGTAGGGAACGTTGCGCGCATCAAGCTCGCGCCCCGCGGCGACAATTGCCTGCTTCACCGCCCTTACCTCGTCCATGTGCGAAATCATGGGGATAAGGATGCGCACGGGCCCATGTGCCGCGGCCCGCAGCAGCGCACGCAACTGTGTGGCGAAGATTTCCGGATTGGCCAGGCAATACCTGATGGCACGCAAGCCCAGGGCCGGGTTGGTTGCCACGGCAGCGTCGCCGTCCAGGGTCTTGTCGGCGCCGATGTCCAGCGTTCGAATAGTGACAGATCGGCCTTGCATGGCCCGGACCACCGATGCATACGCCTGGTATTGCTCTTCTTCGGTGGGCAGATCTTTGCGGCCCATGAATAGAAACTCGCTGCGGAACAAACCTATGCCGTCGGCGCCGGCCTGCATAGCCGCTTCGGCTTCCTCGGGCAACTCGATATTGGCCTCGAGCTTGACCGGCACGCCGTCCAGCGTCAGCGCCTCGGCGTCGCGCAGCAAGCTTAGCTCGGCGCGAGCATCGGCATATGCGCCTTGACGACGGATGTATTCCTGCAGAACGAAATCAGGCGGGTTGACAATGACCGAACCGGTCATGCCATCGACCACCAATACGTCGCCGTCACGCACCAGGGCGCGTATATTGCCGACCCCGACCACGGCGGGCACGTTCATACTGCGGGCAACGATGGCTGTATGCGAAGTGGCGCCGCCAAGATCGGTCAAGAACCCGCCAAAGCGGGCGCCGCGCAAACGCAGCATGTCCGCCGGCGAAATATCACGCGCGACCACGATTAGCGGCTCGCCCTCATGACCGGCTTCAAGCTGGGGCAGCAAAGTCGTGCTACCCGACAGCACACGGAGCACACGCTCGATGACTTGCCGGATGTCGGCAGCGCGCTCACGCAGGTATTCATCCTCCATGATGGCAAACTGCTCGGCCAACAGTTGGCCTTGAGTGGTCAATGCCCACTCGGCGTTGTATTGCCTTTCGGCGATCAGGTCACAGGTCTGTTGCGCCAGCATGGGATCGTCCAGAAGCATGCTGTGCACGGTAAGCAGAGCCGCCATCTCGCGCGGAGCGTCGGCAGGCAGGTTACGCACCATATTCTGCAGGTCATCGCGGGCATGGGCCAGCGCTGCGATCAGACGCGCGCATTCTTCGGCCACGTCTTCGGGCTGGATCCGATAATGCGCCACTTCGAGGGCGGCGGCCCCCATGACCGCGGCCCTTCCTATGGCGTAACCTTTGACCACGCCCTGGCCACGCATGCAGATCATGGCATTCAATGCTGCGGGTGCGGATTCGGCGGCTGCATTCATGAGCGTCCAATAACTCGCGTTTTACTCGTGTTCACCAAATTTGTTGGCAAACAGAGTCTGTATATCGGCAAGGGCCTGGTCTGCGTTCGGACCTTCAGCATCAACGGTGACCGTCACGCCCAGGCCTGCCGCCAGCATCATCACGCCCATGATGCTTTTGGCGTTGACCCGTTTGCCAGCGCGAGCAATATGAATTTCGCAGTCGTTGAAGCTGGAAGCCAATTGCGTGAGCTTGGCCGCAGCGCGTGCGTGCAACCCTAATTTATTACTGATTATGATATCGACTGCGGGCATGTGTGTTCTGCTTTCAATTTTCGTGGTTGACAACCCGTCGACGAATATACCGGCCGGACTCATGAAAAACAATCGGCGCGCACGACACCCTTCAGGGCGCCCTGGCGCACCTTCTCGCTGAGCTCTTCGGGGTTGTCTTGGTTGTCGGTCAAGGCCTTGATCACCATGCATAAATTGGCCCCGGTTACCAGCGCCACATCCATTCCGCGGTCGGCAAGGTTGCGAACGCTGCGGCTGGCGATATTGAACGGCGTAGCGCCGTAGATATCGCACAGGATCAAGGCCCCGCCGCTTGGGTGTGCTTCGAGCTGTTGTTCAAGTTTCCGCGAGGTTTCTTCCGGAGAGTCGTCGGCCTGAACGTCAAAAACCAGGATATCGGGTTCATGTCCCAAAATATGCGCGGCACACTCGGCAAAGGCACTGCCCAGTGGCGCATGCATGACCAGGGCCAGTCTTACCATGTCAGCCACCCACCGCCTGCTCGAGCGCCGCGGCAAAGGTTTGTGCGACGTCGAAATCGGTCTGTTCCGTAATTTCAACAAAACAGGTCGGGCTTGTGACGTTGACCTCGGTGAGGTAGTCGCCGATGACATCCAGCCCTACCAGCAGCAAGCCGCGTTCGGCCAGCTTGGGGCCAAGCTCGCGGGCGATTTCGATATCTCGTGCGGTAAGCGGCTGGGCGACGCCACGTCCGCCTGCCGCCAAGTTGCCTCGGGTTTCGCCGGCCAACGGAATGCGAGCAAGGGCGTAGGGCACGGGCTCTCCGGCGATGATCAAAATACGCTTGTCGCCGGCGGCTATCTCGGGAATATAGCGCTGCGCCATGATGGTCTGCTGCCCATTGTCGGTCAGTGTCTCGAGGATTGCCCCCAGATTGGGCTCTGCCTTCTGAAGCCGGAAGATGCCAGTGCCGCCCATGCCGTCCAAAGGCTTGACGATGACATCCTGATGCTCGGCATGAAACGCGCGCAGCCGGGTCATGTCGCGCGTTACCAAGGTGGGCGACGTAAACTGGGCAAACTCTGTGATGGCGAGCTTTTCGGGATGGTTGCGTATGGCTGCGCCCGAGTTGAAGACCCGAGCGCCCTGCTTTTGCGCGAACTCGAGCAAATGAGTCGAATAAAGATACTCCATGTCGAACGGAGGGTCTTTACGCATCAACACCGCATCAAAAGCAGTCAGGGGAACGTCTGAATGGGCGCCGTCCCGCCACCAGCCGGACTGGTGAAGGTCGGCGCCCTTGACCAAGTCGATGGCCTGGCTTTGAACCTTGACCACCCCGTCGTCAATGTACAGATCGCCCTGCAGCGCCACACTGAGCGTGTGCTCTTTAGCGGCCAGAGCACGCATCATTGCGACGGACGAATCTTTATAGGCCTTCAGGGAAGGCAAGGGATCGATAACGAACAATACGTGCATAGCGGGCTCTGCATGGGAGCCGGCCGCCGACGCGCGGCGACCGAACTGCACCGTGGTGAAAATCAGGAGGCGGAATCGTTCTGCTTGCTGGGCGCCTTTTTACTGGGCGCCAGCACCATCACCATTTGACGTCCCTCGAGCTTGGGCATGGCCTCGACCTGGATAAGTTCACCCAGATCGTCGCGCACGCGTTCAAGCACGCGCATGCCAAGCTCTTGGTGGGCCATTTCCCGGCCTCGGAATCGCAACGTGACCTTGGCCTTGTCGCCCTCTTCGATGAAGCGGCGCAAATTGCGCAGCTTGACCTGGTAGTCGCCTTCGTCGGTTCCGGGACGGAACTTGACCTCTTTGACCTGGATGGTTTTTTGCTTGGCGCGGGCTTCAGCCTGGCGCTTTTGCTCTTGGTATTTGAATTTGCCGTAGTCCATGAGCCGGCATACAGGCGGCGAGGCGTTGGGCGCGATCTCGACCAAGTCGACTTCGTGTTCTTCTGACAGACTGAGAGCGTCGGGCGTTTTGACTATGCCTAATTGCTCGCCGTCTATGCCTATAAGTCGCACCTCGGGGATACGGATTTCACCATTGATGCGATGTGCTTTATCGGTTGCGATATCTACGACTCCTAAAGTTGATGAAGGGAGCGGCCTTAGGCCGCCCCGACGTTACGTCGGGTGGCAACGTCTTCTGACAGGCGTTGCGAAAACTGTGCCAGGGGCATGCTGCCCAGGTCTCCGCCGGAGCGGACCCGGACTGCGACGGTTGCTGTGTCGCGTTCTTTTTCCCCTACCACCAAAATATAGGGAACTTTTTGCATGCTGTGCTCCCTGATTTTACGGGTGATCTTTTCACCGCGCAAATCCGCACTTGCCCTAAACCCTTGTTTTTTCAGGGTTCGGGCAACTTCGTCGGCATAAGCGGCAAAATGCTCTGAAATACAACACACCACGACCTGCTCGGGCGACAGCCACGGAGGCAACGCGCCGGCATAGTTTTCGAGCAATATGCCAATGAAGCGCTCGAACGAGCCCAGGATCGCCCGATGCAGCATTACAGGGGTCTTGCGCTGGTCATTGGCATCGACATACTCGGCGCCCAGGCGCTGTGGCATGGAAAAGTCGACCTGTATGGTGCCGCACTGCCAATGGCGCCCAATGGCGTCTTTAAGCGTGTATTCGATCTTGGGGCCGTAAAACGCGCCCTCGCCTTCGGAAATCTCGAACTGGCAACCGGTGCGGTTCAGGCTTTCGATCAGGGCCTGCTCGGCCTTGTCCCAGACCTCATCCGAGCCGATTCGTTTTTCGGGCCGGGTGGCCACCTTGTAGAGAATCTCGGTAAAGGCGAAATCAGCATAAACCTTTTGAAGCTGGGCGGTAAAGGCGGCGCACTCGTCTTGCAACTGGTCTTCGGTACAGAAGATGTGGCCGTCGTCTTGGGTAAAGCCCCTTACCCGCATCATGCCGTGCAGCGAGCCCGAGGGCTCGTTGCGGTGACACTGCCCGAACTCGCCGTAACGAATGGGCAGTTCACGGTACGAGTGCAAGCCGGCATTGAAAATTTGCACGTGCCCCGGGCAGTTCATGGGCTTGAGCCCATAACTGCGGTTTTCAGATTCGGTGGTGAAAATATTCTCGGCGTAGTTGTCCCAGTGGCCGGTTTTCTTCCAGAGGGAAAGATCAAGTATCTGCGGCCCCTTCACCTCTTGGTAGCCGTTATCGCGGTACACGCCGCGCATATACTGCTCGACCTGCTGCCAGAGCGTCCAGCCTTTGGGATGCCAGAAAATCAGCCCCGGGGCCTCGTCTTGAAAATGGAAAAGGCCCAGTTCGCGGCCCAGCTTGCGGTGGTCGCGTTTTTCGGCCTCTTCGAGCATGGTCAGATAAGCCGCCTGCTCTTCTTTGGTGGCCCACGCCGTGCCGTAAATACGCTGCAGCATCTCGTTCTTGCTGTCGCCGCGCCAGTAAGCACCGGCCACTTTCATCAGCTTGAACACCTTCAGCTTGCCGGTGGAAGGCACGTGCGGCCCTCGGCACAGGTCGATGAAGTCGCCTTCGCGATATAGGCTGATGGGCTCGTTCGAGGGAATCGACGCGATGATCTCGGCCTTGTAGTCTTCGCCTATGCTTTTGAAATACTCGACGGCGTCATCGCGCAACCATTCTTCGCGCGTGACAATTTCATCTTTGCGCGCCAGTTCGGCCATTTTTTTCTCGATGGCCTGCAGGTCTTCAGGGGTGAATGGGCGCTTATACGAAAAATCGTAGTAAAAGCCGTTGTCGATGACCGGGCCTATGGTGACCTGGGCATCGGGGAAAAGCTCTTTGACGGCGTAGGCCAGCAAATGCGCGGTAGAGTGCCGGATAAGGTCGAGCCCGTCGGCATCCTTGGCGGTAACAATGGAAAGCTCGGCGTCCTGCCCAATGACATAGCTGGTGTCGACAAGCTTTGGCTCTTGGCCGGGCAACTTGACGCGGCCGGCAAGCGCGGCGCGCCCAAGCCCGGCGCCTATCGAACTGGCGACGTCATGGACGGATACCGGGCCGGGAAACTCGCGCCTGGAACCGTCGGGCAGGGTGATTTGAAGCATGGATAATCCTAAAAACAAAAAAACGCGGCCTTTGCCGCGTTTTATGGAACTGCACTACTTGGGTCTGTTGATCGATACGCGGCGACGACTAACAAGCCGTTGTCGTAGTTCGTTCGAGCAAAATATGCATTGGTTTCAGACCCCTGTTCATGAGCTACCTAGTGTAACACTTAACGCATTCTTCCACCCTAAAACCGCGCCGCTGTCACCGCCTAACCCGGCCATATGCACGTTCATCGCTTTTTTGTTGTTTATAACCCACCTCCAACCGGGGAAACCCCGCTTTCTTCGACGCGTCGAAATTGTTATGCTCTGCAACACACTCACGCGCAGGGCCTTTATTCGGAGGAACACCCGCGGCACCGTCGACCAGGACAAGCGATGTCAAACACCGAAAACGCGTTTCTCAAGTTTTCCAATGTCCGCAAAACCTACGATCAAAAATCCCTGGTCGTCAACGATTTCAATCTGGCCGTAAACCAGGGTGAATTCATCACCCTTCTGGGTCCGTCCGGGTCCGGAAAAACAACCGTCCTAATGATGCTCGCGGGTTTCGAGAACGTCACCAGCGGCCATATCACTGTCAATGGCCAGCCCATTACCCGCATTCCGCCGCACAAGCGCAACATTGGCATGGTGTTTCAGAACTATGCCCTGTTCCCGCACATGACGGTTGCCGAAAACCTCGGCTACCCCCTCAAGGTCAGGGGCCTGCCCAAACCGGAAATCCGTCATCGCGTCATTGAATTCCTGCGCCTCATCGAACTCGAGCCCTTTGCCAATCGGCATCCCGGCCAGCTCTCCGGCGGGCAACGGCAGCGCGTCGCGCTGGCCCGCGCACTCATTTTTGAGCCCACCCTGGTACTGATGGACGAGCCGCTGGGCGCACTCGACAAGAAGCTGCGCGAGCAGATGCAGTTCGAGATCACCCGCCTGCACCGACGCCTGGGCTTTACCGTCATCTACGTCACACACGACCAATCCGAAGCCCTGACTATGTCCAGCCGCATCGCCGTCTTCAATGCAGGCAAAGTGCAGCAATACGCCACACCCGACGCCTTGTACGAACAGCCGGCAAATGCTTTTGTGGCGGGTTTCATAGGCGAGAACAACCTGATCACGGCCGGCCGGCCTGTACTTGAGGGGCGCGACACCGTCACAAGCACACTACCTGACGGAACCTCGCTGCACGCACGCAACGGCGACTGCGGCGCAAATAGCCGGCGATGCTCTATTTCCATCCGCCCCGAAAAACTCGCCATCGTCCAGGCCGGGCAAAGCTTCGACAACCAGGTTGCGGCCAGCTTCATGGCACGCCACTATGTTGGCGACTTCATCCGTTATTACTTCCAGCTGCCTGGCGGCGGCCGGGCCATCGTCAAGCTGCTGAACGACACCAGGGCGCCGGTCCTGCAAGAAGGCCAGCTTGCCACTCTGGGCTGGATGGCCCGCGACAGCTATGCCTTTCAATCCGACACACCGAACCACGGAGACAAAACATGAAAAAAACAGCCTTCTCGCTGCTGGGCGGAGCCCTTCTGGGTCTGGCCATGGCAAGCCCGGCAGCGGCGCAAGAGGCCCTGACAGTGGTCTCTTTTGGCGGTGCATACGGCGCCACCCAGCAAAAGCATCAGATCGATCCCTATATGGCCGAAACCGGAAAGCGGGTCATCTTTGAAACCTACAGCGGCGGTATCGCCGAGATGAAGGCCCAGGTGCAGTCCGGCAACATCCAATGGGATGTCGTGGATATGGAAACGATTGATCTTGAACGCGCCTGCTCCGAAGGCCTGCTCGAGCTCATACCCCGCGATATTCTGCTGCCGGGCGACGACGGCGTCCCCGCCGAACAAGATTTCATTCCCCAGGCGCTTGAAAGCGAATGCGCGGTGGCCGAAATTGTCTACAGCACCATCTATGCCTATAACGACAAGACCATCGGCGACAGTAAACCCGCCACGGTTGACGATTTTTTCGATACGAAAAAATTTCCGGGCAAGCGGGGTCTTCGCAAGCGCCCGCAGTTCGTCATGGAGTGGGCGCTGATGGCCGACGGCGTGGCCAATCAAGACATCTACAAAGAACTTGCCACGCCCGAAGGCCAGGCGCGCGCCTTCGCAAAACTGGATACCATCAAGAACGACGTGATTTGGTACGACAGTTGGTCTCAGGCGCCGCAGATGCTTAATGACGGCGGCGTCGTCATGATCCAGGTTGCCAACGGCCGCATCTTCGATGCCATCCGCAACGAAGACAAGCCCTTCACCATAGTCTGGGACGGCAACATGTATGACCTGGGCGCCTGGACCATCCTGAAAGGCACGCCCAAGCTCGAACAGGCGCTCGATTTCGTTCGCTTCACCACCAGCACCAAAGCATTGGCGGGCTTCCAGGATGTGGCCTACGGGCCGCCACGCAAATCGTCGCTGGCCCTGGTGGATGAATCGGTAATACAGCATTTGCCCAGCGCCCACATGGACGAAGGCGTTCAGGTCGACAGCGTTTTCTGGGCCGACTACGGCGAGAGCCTCAGCGAGAAGTTCAACGAGTGGCTGCTGAAATAACTCTTACCGCGCAAGAAATACGCACTGAGCGCAATGAACTGCGCCGTCGGCGGCGCACCGCATTGCTGCTGGTGGCGCCGCTGCTGGCATTTGTGCTGGTGGCGTTTTTCACGCCGATCACCAGCATGCTGTACCGCAGCGCCTACAATCCGACCCTGGCCGAGCTCATACCCGAGACACTTGAGCATTTGTCTCATTGGAAAGATTCGCGGTTGCCGTCCACCGAAACCTACGCCTCGATGGCTTCCGAGCTTAAAACACTTTCCGCAGAGCGCAAGGCTGGAATACTGGCCGCCGCGGTCAATCAGGCCTATCCGGGGGCATCCAGCCTGATCAACGCCTCGGCCCGGCGGATGCGCGATCTGGCGCCCGGCGTTGCGCCGGTGCTGGCGGCCGACGCCTTGCGCACTGCCGATCCGCGCTGGGACCAGCCTGACCTCTGGCGGGCCGTCAAGCGCGCCGGGCAAGTCTATACACTTGGCCACTACCTGACTGCGCTCGACCTAGAACGCAACCCGAAAGGCGAAATCGTCCAACGCGAATCGGCCCGCATCTATGTGCAACTGTATACGCGCACGCTGGGCATGGCATTGGCGATCACTCTTATGTGCATCGCACTGGGATACCCGCTGGCCTATTACCTGTGCCGCGCGCCCAAGCGGGTGGCCGGCCTTTTGATGATGCTGGTGCTGCTTCCTTTCTGGACCTCGCTGCTGGCTCGAACCACGGCGTGGATCGCCTTGCTGCAACCTCACGGGGTTATAAATTCCATCCTGCTTTGGCTGGGAATCATCACCCGGCCGCTCGAGCTTCTGTATACCGGCTTTGCCACCGTCATCGTCATGACCCATATCCTGCTGCCCTTCATGGTGCTGCCGCTGTATAGCGTGATGCGGGGCATCGACCCCAGCTATGCACGCGCGGCCCAGTCGCTGGGCAGCACGCCATGGTCGGCCTTCTGGCGAGTATTCCTGCCCCTCAGCATGCCAGGGCTAAGCGCGGGCGCACTGCTGGTGTTCATTATCTCGATCGGCTACTACATCATCCCCGCCCTGGTTGGCGGCACCGACGGGCAGATGATCTCCAACATCATTGCTTTCCATATGCAACGTTCCAACAACTGGGGGCTGGCCGCCGCTCTGGGTTCCCTTCTGCTGGTTGTGATCGTTATTCTTTACTGGGTGTACGACAAACTTGTCGGCACGCGTAATCTCAAGCTGGCATAGCGTCCACGCCACAATGGACAAGCCCATGAGCCCACGCCCCAACCCCGAAGCCCGGCAAGACCGCCACCTGGCGGCCGGTGCGTCGCAGCAGGTACACGAAAGCGGAGCGCCGGGGCGATGGCTGCTTCGGATTGCTGCATGGGGGGCCCTGGCCTTCCTGATGCTGCCCATCCTGATCGTCATACCGCTGTCATTCAATGCCGAACCCTTTTTCAGCTTCACCCCCGGCATGCTTCGCCTGCAGCCCGAGGCCTACTCGACCAAGTGGTACGTCGGCGTGTTCGAAAGCGGCAGCTGGCTCATGGCCATACGCAACAGTCTGCTGATCGGCCTTTGCTCGACGGCAATTGCCACCGTACTGGGCACCGTGGCCGCCCTAGGGCTGGCCAGCCACGACATGCCCTGGCGGCGGCCCATCACCGCCCTGCTGCTGGCTCCCATGATCGTGCCCTTGATCATCGTCGCCGCCGGCATGTTCTTCTTCTTCACCCGATTCAATCTGGTGGCCACCTTCACCGGCGTGATCATCGCCCATGCCACCTTGGGCGTTCCCTTCGTAGTGCTGACCGTAACCGCCACCTTGTCGGGCTTCGATCGCTCGCTTTACCAAGCCGGACTCAACCTCGGGGCCTCGCCCATACGCGCCTTCGCCGATGTGGTTGTGCCGGTTATAAGGCCAGGCGTCATCTCCGGTGCACTGCTGGCATTCGTAACCTCGTTCGACGAAGTCGTGCTGGTTCTGTTCCTGGCCGGCCCGGAACAAACCACGATTCCTCGCCGCATGTTCTCTGGGCTGCGCGAGCAGATCAATCCAAGTATCCTTGCCGTGGCAACACTGCTTATCCTGATGTCCGTTTGCCTGCTGATCGCGCTCGAACTCCTGCGCCGCAGGTCGGAGCGGACCAAGGCGGGCCAATAGCGGAGGGAATCCATGAAACTCGTCCAATTGCGCAATCTGCTGGCCATCGCGGAACAAGGCAGTGTGCGAGCCGCCGCACGCCATCTGGGCGTGGCCCAATCCGCCCTGACACGCAGCATCCAGGAGCTCGAACGCGAACTGGACGTTGCGCTGTTCGAACGCCGGGCCAAGGGCATCCGCCTCACCGACACGGGCAGGCATTTCCTCATCCGGGCGCAGTCCATCCACAACGAAGTGCGCCGCGCCCAAGAAGAAATCGAACAACTGCGCGGCCAGACCACGGGCGTGATCCATCTGGGCCTGTCGTCTGTTTCCCAGATAGCGCTCTTCCCCTACGCGGCCAAGGCCTTTCGCGCCCGGTACCCCGACGTAGTGCTGCACATCCGGGACGGCCTCTACCCCACGATGGAACCCTACCTGAAAAACAGCACGCTCGACATGTATATCGGCCCCATCCTCAACCATCGGTCCGCGCCTGACCTGTCGGTGGAAAAGCTGCTGGACAACCCCCGGGGAATCATTTGCCGAAAGGGGCACCCCCTGGCCAAGGCCAAATCCCTGAGCGAACTGGCCGATGCCGAATGGGTCACCACATCCGTGACATTCAAGGCCGAAGAAGAGTTGGGACCTTTGTTCGCGCAGCATGACCTGCCCAATCCGCGACTGATATTGCGCGCCCACTCGGCCCTGTCGTTCGTGACGGCCATGGTGTCTTCCGACGCCCTGGCTATGCTTCCGGTACAGTTCGCCGAGCTGACCATGGGAGGCGCCGCGCTTGAGGTCATCCAAATCGCCGAACCTCTGCCCGAGCCCCCTCTTTGTCTGGTGCGCCGCAACGACATCCTTCCCACTCCGGCCGCGGAATATTTCTGCGATATGATCCGGCGGGCCAGCGGCCACATCGAACAAGAAAGAAACGCAGCTAAAGTCGCATCGTAAAGCGGCGGCGCCCCAAGGCGCCGCAGGCGCAAGCTACCGGTCGCCGGGCGAAACGGACAAGGGTCCCCGGCAGGGGATGGCCGACGGAGATCAGCAACGGTAATGAGGCCGCCCGGACAAGCGACGCCACCTACACCACCTTTTGCTTCTGGGTGCCCAACTGGTCGATGCTAAGCGTGATGACATCGCCCTTCTTGAGAAACTGTTGCGGCTTCATGCCCAGGCCCACCCCTGACGGCGTACCGGTAATGACCACGTCGCCCGGCAGCAGAGTCATGAACTGGCTCAAGTGCGAAACGATTTGCGCAACCGAGAAAATCATGTCGGCGGTGGTGCTTTTCTGCTTGGTCTCGCCGTTGACCTTCAGCTCCATCTCGAGCGTCTGGGGGTCGGGGATCTCGTCGGTGGTGACCAGCCATGGACCGATGGGGCCGAACGTATCGAAGCTTTTGCCCTTGCTCCATTGGCCGCCGCGCTTGATCTGCCAGTTGCGCTCGGAAACGTCGTTCGCCAGGCAATACCCGGCCACGTGCTCGAGCGCCTTCTCAACCGATACTTTGCGCGCCGTCGTGCCGATGATGAAGCCAAGCTCGATTTCCCAGTCGCCTTCTTGCGAGCCCTCCGGCAGGACGATGTCATCGTTGGGGCCGCACAGCGAGGTGATGGCCTTGGTGAAGATGACCGGCTCCTTGGGAATATCCATGCCGGCCTCTTCGGCATGCTTGCGGTAGTTCAGGCCGATGGCCAGGAACTGGCGCGAACCGCCGACGGGCGTGCCGATGCGCACGGAATCATCGACCAGGGGCAGCTTTTCGAGATCTATGGCCGTGAGCGCCTTAAGGCGTTCCGGCGCCAGCCATTCCGGGGTGAGGTCGGGCACCAAAAGGGACAGATCTCGAATCCTCCCCTGCGCATCGAGCGCACCGGCCTTCTCCTCGCCGACTGGGCCATAGCGTAATAGTTTCATGTCTGTTTCCTGGTAGTTGTTGATTGAAAAGCCGAACCGTTGGCGTCGGCATCCACGCGGCCGCCAACGGTTCGCGCATTCATCGTACACAGGCTAACGGGCTATGCCAACAAACAGCCTGGGCGCCAAACCGTCCTCCACGCGCCCGTTCGGCCACGGACGAACGTACGCACGCGTCCCTGCGTCTGGCGGTGATGCATTCTAGAGATCGAATGGATGTTTTCCTCATCTGTCGAAGCAGGCATCTCTTGCCTACACTCAAAAACATAATTCACGAGACAACAAGCCAAAGCCCCATCCAGGTCCGCGCCATTGCCGGCGCAATCGGGTTGACGATGCGGCCGGCCTCAAGCCAAAGCCAATGATGAAAAAAATAGACATCTACAACCACGTGCTTCCGCTGGATTACCTGGAGCTGGTCAAGACGCATTCCAAGGACGCGGGGATCGTCAAGCGCATGGTCAGCCTGCGCATGTTGTGGGACATGGAGGCGCGCGCCGCGATGATGGCGGAGAAATTTCCCGACGTGGTCCAGGTGCTGACCCTTAGCCAGCCTTCGCCTGAAATGCTGGGCGGGCCCGAGCAGTCTCCCGAGTTCGCCCGCATTGCAAACGACGGCATGGCGCAGATCTGCCAACGCTGGCCCGAGCAGTTTCCCGCGTTCGTCGCCGCGCTGCCCATGAACAACGTGCCCGCCGCGCTGAAGGAAATGGATCGCGCCATCAACGAGCTGGGCGCGCGGGGCGTGCAGGTCGTCACCAGCGTCAACGGCCGCCCGCTGGACGACCCCGAGTTCTTTCCCATTTTCGAGGCCATGGCGACGCGCCACGACCTGCCCGTTTGGATGCATCCGTTCCGGCCGGGCACGGTCAATGACTACAAGGACGAAGAGCGGTCAAAGTACGAAGTCTGGCAAGTGCTGGGCTGGCCGTTCGAAACGTCGGTGGCGATGTCCCGCATGGTGTTTTCGGGAATGCTCGAAAAGCTTCCCGGGCTGCGCGTCATCACCCACCATTGCGGCGGCATGCTGCCCTATTTTGCGGGCCGGGCCGAGACGCTCTGGGCGCAGCTTGGCAGCCGCAGCGCCGACGGCAGCGAGGCCGAGGTGCTCAAGCGCTTGTCGAAGCCACCCATCGAGTACTTCAAGATGTTCTATGGCGACACCGTGCTTGGCGGCTCGGCCTCGGCGCTTCGCTGCGGCCTGGATTTCTTCGGTGTCGACCATGTGGTATTCGCTTCGGACTGCCCTTTCGACCCCGAGGGCGGCCCCATGTTCATCCGCGAAGGCATACGCTCCATCGAAAGCCTCGGCCTCAGCCAGGAAGACAACGACAAGCTTTATTTCGGCAACGCCCTGAAACTGATGCGATTGCGGCGCCTCGAAAAAAACAGCCGGCAGCCCGATTGAGGCGATGCCCGACGGCACGACAAGCCAGGAGACACAGATGACCAAAGCCCTTGCGTCCCAACCGCGCCTGTATCGACAACTCATTGCCGGAGAATGGGTGGACGCCGGCGGCGGCGATGTTTACGACGACATGAATCCCTTTGACGGAGAAGTCTTCGCTCGCATTCCCGCCGCCGGCGGCGCGGACGCGCAGCGCGCGATAGAAGCGGCCGACAAGGCCTTCCCCGCATGGGCCGCCATGGGCGCGCGAGAGCGCCAGGCGTTGTTCCTGAAAGCCGCCGACATCCTCGAACGCCGTGCGGACGAAATCGTCCTTATCCTGGCACAGGAAACCGGCACCGCGGCCCCGTTCGCGCGATTTCAAATCCAGTGGGCGTCCGGGCTTTTGCGCCAGGCCGCCGGATATCCCTATCTGCCCGGCGGCGAAATCGTGCAATCGGATACGCCGGGTGTGTTTGCCATGGCCGTGCGCAGACCGCTGGGTGTCGTTGCGGGGATTTCCCCGTGGAACGGCGCCCTGGCCCTGGGCTTTCGCACCATCGTCGCGCCGCTGGCCTGCGGCAACACGGTGGTTCTGAAACCCTCCGAAGAGGCCCCGGTTTCCGCCGGGCTGCTGATGGGCGAGATCATGACCGAAGCCGGCTTCCCGCCGGGAGTCGTCAACGTGATCACCCACGCGCCGGGTGCGGTGGGGCCCGTTGCCGACCAACTGTTCGAAAGCGACAAGGTCCGGGCGTACAACTTTACCGGCTCTTCGGCCACGGGGGCGATGCTGGCCGCCCGGGCGGGCCAGCACCTTAAGCGCATTGCACTGGAACTGGGCGGCTACAACCCCATGATCGTGTTCGAGGACGCCGACCTCGATTATTCCGTCGACACAGCCATCTTCGCCGCATTCTTCCACCAGGGCCAGATCTGCATGAACACCCGCAAGATCCTGGTCCAGCGTTCGCGCTACGAGGATTTCCTGACGCGTTTCGGGGCCCGCGCCCGGCAAATCAAGGCCGGCGATCCCAGCAATCCGCAGAACAAGATCGGCCCCCTGATCAACGACGCCGCCGTCGGGAAAGTGAAGCTGGCAATCAAGCAGGCGGTGGACAAAGGCGCCCGAATCGTGGCGGGCGGCGGCGCCGACGGCCGCTGCGTCGAACCCACCGTGCTGGTGGACGTGCCCAAAGACGCGCCCATCCATTGCGAAGAAGTGTTCGGGCCTGTGGTGCTCGTCCAGCCATTCGACAGCGAACAAGAAGCGGTGGACGCGGCCAATGGCACCGACTACGGCCTGACCGCCTCGATCATGACGACGGACGTCTGGAAAGGCATCACCCTGGGCGGCCGGATACAGGCCGGCATGGTCAACATCAATGGCCCCACCATGGGCGGAGAGCCGCAAATTCCATTCGGCGGCGTCAAGGACAGCGGATGGGCGCGCTTCGGAAGATGGGCCATCGAGACCTTCACCGACCTGAACCTGGTCACCGTCAGCAACGACAAGCGCAGGTATCCGCTATGAGCTGCGGCGCCCCGCTGGTTCTGGATATTCCGCGCACCCTGTGTGCCGTCGGCGCCGTCTCGACGCTGGCCGACGAGCTGGACGCGCTGAGGGTTCGGCGCCCGTTGCTGGTGACGGACAAGGGCATATCAGCCGCCGGGCTGGTGAAGAAAGTCACCCAGGCATACGACGGCGCGCACCCAATGACCCTGTTCGACGAGGTCACTGAAAACCCCGTGTTTTCAGACGTCGACAAGGGGCTGGCTCTATACGCGCGCCAATCCTGCGACGGGGTCGTCGCGTTGGGAGGCGGGTCGGTCATCGACACCGCGAAGTTCATCGCCTTGGTGGCAAGCAATGCAGGCGGCATCGCCGACTTCGCCGGAAAGCCGGGCACACCGCACGGCGCCTCCGCCCCCTTGATCGCCATCCCCACCACGGCCGGCACGGGAAGTGAAGCCTCACATTCCGCGGCGATTCATGCCGATGCCACCGCACCCGCCATGGGGATGAGCTCGCGCCACCTCATTCCCCGCGTCGCCATCCTCGATCCCCTCCTGACGGTGGGGCTGCCGGCCCGGCTTACCGCCGCCACGGGCATCGATGCCTTGTCCCATTGCATCGAAGGATACTTGTCGACCAAAGATCAGCCGCTCGGAAAATCCATCGCACTCGATGGAATAGCGCGCGTGGGCAAAGCCTTGAAGCGCGCCCTCGCCGATCCGCAAGACCTCGACGCGCGTATGGAAATGATGCTTGCCGCCTACGCCGGCGGCGTCTCGATAAGCATGGGCCTTGGGCCGGCCCATGCGGTGGCGCTGGCCTGCAGCGACCAAGGCTTCCATCACGGTGTACTGAGCGGGATCGGCCTGGTTGCCACGCTTGACGCGACAGCGGCGCACGTGCCCGAGCGCATGGCGCCCGTGGCCCAAGCGCTCGGTATGGCGCCGACCGCTTCGCCGGCCGCCGCGATTGCCGGCTTGATGCGTGAACTTGGGCTGCCGGCGACCTTGGCCGAACTGGGTTATGCGGCCGGCGACATACCGCACTTGGCGAATGCGGCGTGCCGCAGCCACTTCAATTTATTTGCGCCGCTTCAACCGACTTCCGAGCAATACGCCGCCATGCTGTCAGCCTCATTGGCAATGCCGTTATCGAAGATCAGTCGATAGAAACTCGCAGCAATCAAAAAGGAGCTTTTAAATGCCGCACAACCTGGAGCAGGCCGTCACCGAATTGCGGAACAGTTTGGGATCAAACGGCAAGAATATTGGCACCCACGAGTCAAGCACGCCACGTTTTGAGCTCTTTCACGCCCCCAACTCAATCTGTTCGCAGAAAGTGCGCGTCGTGCTGGCCCACCACAACATTCCTTACCGTTCGCACCAGCTCAATATTTTTGAAGGCCAGACCTATTTGCCGGGCAATGTGCGGTTGCGCCTGATCGGGTGTGCCGCTCTGGGCGGCAGCCTTGTCACCGGCCACACCGGCAGCACTTCGGTGGCACAGGGCGGTTGCGACCCTGCCGTGGTGCCAACCTTGGTTGACTGGCAAACCAGGCGGGTACTGGTCGATTCAAAACACATCTGCTTGTATATTGACCAGACTGCGGCGCCCGGCGCGTCTCTGCGGCCGCCCAAGCTGAAAGCCGCCATCGACGCCGAGTTGGACTTTGTCGACAACATGCCCAATTACCAGATGCTGGCCGGTACACCGCCGGGCGAGGACCACAGGCCCGAATCACGCCGCAAAAGCAACGGTGTCGGGTTTGCAATGAGCAAGGTCGAGCGCTGCGACCATTATCTGGCCAAATTCGCCAACGATCCTGATCTGGTCAGAGGATACTCCGCCAAACGCTCGAAAGAACTGGATGCCGCCCAACGGCTATTCACGCCCGAGGCGATGCGTACAGCCTACGACAAAGCCGAGGCCGGCTGCGCCCGCCTCGAAGAAAGACTCAAATCGGGCGAGCGCTGGGTGGCGGGCGACGAGATAACCATGGCCGATCTGTACTGGGGGGTGGAGTTGCTGCGCATGAAAAACATGGCCGTCGAATCATTCTGGGCCAACGGCGCAAGACCAGCAGTGGCTGCTTACGTGGAAAGAGTGGAGTCAATACCGGCGATCCGTTCCGCGGTGGTTCATTGGCCCGGCGCCATGTACTGATTCAGGCGCCGTACGCCGGAGTACCCGGCCACGGCAAATTCATATTCAAAGAAGCGTCCGGCGTAGATCCGTCAGCGCGGAACGGATCGCCGTATGGGCTACCCTTACATTTCCGTCGACAAAGGCTTGTTCAAGTCCAGCTCAAGCGCCAGCGCAAAAGACTTCAGGCTTTCGGGGTCGGGGGACAACTGGCTGAAGGCTGTATAGGCGATCCAGCGCGCATCCATCTCAAAGAAGTCGCGCAGGTTGGCCCGCGTGTCGCTTCGGCCAAAACCGTCGGTGCCCAATGTCGTGAAGGAACCCGGCACGAAAGCGCGAATGCCTTCCGCCACGGCACGCACATAATCACTGGCTGCAACCACCGGCACATTGCGTTCGCCCAACACCTGCGTCACATAGGGTTGAGCCTCAGGACGCCCCAGACGTTGGTCGCGCTGGGCTGCGATGCCGTCCCGGGCCAGCTCGGTATAGCTGGTGACACTCCATACCTCGGCGTCGATGTCCAGTTTTTCTTTGAGCAGGGCCGCCGCGCCGACGGCCTCTTTCAAGGCCGGCCCGGCCGCAAGCAGACGCACTTGCGGCGCCGGCACAGCCTGCAGGCAGTACATACCCCGAAGGATGCCCTCTTCGGCCCCCTCGGGCATGCTGGGCTGAGCGTTGTTTTCATTGGTGACGGTCACATAGTAGAAGACGTCTTCGTGCTCGTGGATCATGCGGCGCATGCCTTCCTGCAGGATCACGGCAACTTCGTACGCATAGGCGGGGTCGTAGGCGATGCAATTGGGTATTGTGGAAGCCATCAGGTGACTGGTTCCGTCCTGGTGCTGCAGCCCCTCGCCGGCCAGGGTTGTGCGGCCCGAAGTGGCGCCTATCAAGAAGCCCCGGGCGCGCTGGTCGGCCGCCGCCCAGATCAGGTCGCCGATGCGCTGGAAACCGAACATCGAGTAATAGATATAAAACGGCAGCATCGGCACGCCGTGCACTGAATAGCTGGTTGCCGCCGCCGTCCACGACGAGATGGCGCCCGCTTCGGTAATGCCCTCTTCAAGAATCTGACCGTCCTTGGCCTCGCGGTACGACAGGATCGAACCGATGTCCTCCGGCTCGTACAACTGGCCCTGCGAAGAATAAATGCCCACCTGGCGAAACAGATTGGCCATGCCGAAGGTGCGGGCCTCGTCGGCAACGATGGGCACGACGTGCTTGCCCACTCCGGCGTCCTTCAACAGGCCGCCCAGCATGCGCACCAGCGCCATGGTGCTGGACATTTCCTTGCCCTGCGCTTCCAGCGCAAAGCGGGCATAAGTGTTGATTTCAGGAATTTCAAGCGTCGCGTGCCGGGTGTTTCGACGTGGCAGGAATCCGCCCAGCTCGGCGCGCCGTTGCATCAGGTGCCGCATTTCGGGACTGTCGGGCGCTGGCTTGTAGAAAGCCAGTTCCTCGCAGTCCTGATCGGAAATCGGCAGGCGAAAGCGATCGCGAAACTCGAGCAGGCTGTCGGCATCCAGCTTCTTCTGCTGGTGGGTGGTCATTTTTCCCTGACCGGCCGCGCCCATGCCGAAGCCCTTCTTGGTCTGCGCCAGAATCACGGTTGGCTGGCCGCGATGGGCCGCTGCCGCGTGGTAGGCGGCATGGATCTTCTTCATGTCGTGGCCGCCGCGCTTCAGGCGGTCGATCTCTTCGTCGGTAAGCATGGCAGCAATGGCCTGCATGCCGGGCGTCTGATGGAAGAAGTGCTCTCGATTGAAAGCCCCATCGTTGGCGGCAAAGGTCTGCAACTGGCCGTCTACCGTACGGCCCAGCACCTCGACCAGCTCGCCCTCGGGGTCGCGCGCGAAAAGAGGATCCCAATCGGAACCCCACAACAGCTTGACGACGTTCCATCCGGCTCCTGCGAACAGGGTTTCAAGTTCGTCCACAATGCTGCCGTTGCCCCGCACCGGGCCATCCAGCCGCTGCAGGTTGCAATTGATGACGAACACCAGATTATCAAGGTGTTCGCGCGCCGCCAGGCTCAATGCGGCCAGGGATTCGGGCTCGTCCATTTCACCGTCGCCGAAAACACCCCACACCTTGCGACCCTGAGGCGTCAACAAACTGCGGTGTTCCATATAGCGCATGAAACGAGCCTGATAAATGGCGCTGATGGGGCCGATGCCCATGGAACCCGTTGGAAACTGCCAGAAATCGGGCATGAGCCAGGGATGCGGGTAGGACGACAAGCCGCGCGCATTGTGTTTTACCGCCTCGAGTTCCCGGCGAAAAAAACCGAGTTCCCGCTCTGATAGGGCGCCCTCAAGAAACGCACGCGCGTAGATGCCCGGCGCCGAGTGCGGCTGAAAATACACCAGGTCTCCGCCAAAATCATCGCTGCGCGCACGGAAGAAATGGTTGAAGCCCACTTCGAACAAATCGGCGGCGGACGCATAGCTGGAGATGTGGCCTCCCAACTCGCCATAGGCGCGATTGGCGCGCACCACCATGGCCAGGGCGTTCCAGCGGATGATGCTGGCCAGGTTCTGTTCTATCTCGAGCGCGTCCGATCCTCCGGGAAACGGCGGCTCGTCCTGAAGGCGGATGGTGTTTACGTACGGCGTATTGCGCGAATCGCGCCATTGCAACCCCAGCCGCCTGGCGGTTTCGCTCAACTGCGTCATGAGATAGCGGGCCCGCTCGGGCCCAGCGGCCTGCACGACGCCCCGCAGTGCATTCAGCCATTCCGCCGTTTCCTGGGCGTCAATGTCGGGGTTCATATAGCTGGCGGAAGACATATCCATCACCTCTCTCCTGGTTCAATTTCTATTGAACAGGATAATATCGTTGAGGCCGAATAGGTGACTGTATTGAGCTTCCCCAGTCTATAAATTCAGCATAAAATACTAAAACTATAAGCCTATACAGAATTATCTTTAGACCCGAAAGGCCGATCATGGAACTCGATGCCACCGACCTGCGCATTTTGCGAGTGCTGCAGGACGACGCCAAGACCAGCAACATAGAGCTCGCCCGAAAAATCAACTTGTCGGCGTCCCCGACCCTGGCACGGGTCAAGAACCTGGAAAAAAACAAGATCATTTCACGGTACGTGGGGCTGGTCGACCCGGCCGCGCTGGGACTGAAAATGAACGTCTTCATCCAGGTCAGCCTCGACAGGCAGGAATCAGCCGTACTCGACCGCTTCGAACAGGAAGTCAGCCGGTTCGGCGAAGTCATGGAGGTCTACCTGATGACGGGCGACGAAGACTATCTGTTGCGCATCGTCGTGCCCGACATCCAGGCGCTCGAGCACTTCATCCTCGATCACCTGACCAAAATCCCCGGCATCAAGAAAATACGCTCCAGCTTCGCGCTCAAGCAGGTCAAATACAAAACAGCGCTGCCGATAGAATCGTAGCGCTGCTTATATAGAGCTTATGGCCTCCAACGCCGCGCGGGACTATGCCCGCTTGCGGCACATCAGTTAAGGGGGCAATCCTGGTAATAAGCGTCTTTATGGGCCTTCATCGGCGTCGCTTCCGTGCGGACCGTATAGCGCCCCTTTTCATCCTTGACCACTTCGTACATCGAGAAATCCTGGATGGGGAAGTGATTGGTGTTGAACGAGAAGTCGCCACGCACAGAATCGAAATCGGCCTCTTTCAGGGCGGCCCTGAAAGCGTCCTTGTCGGCAACGTTGCCGTTCACCTTTGCGATGGCAGAGTCGAGCAGCAGCGCGCCGTCATAGCCTTGCGCGGCCCAGGTCGATGGGATGGTGCCATATTTTTCTTCGTAGTCCTTGACGAACTTCTTGTTGGCCTCGTTATCCATGTCCGGGCCCCAGAAATGCCCGCCGAAAGCCCCCAAAGCGCTGTCTTTCAAAGCTTCGAGCATCGGCAGCTCGAGGATGCCGCTGGATAGCAGCGGCGTGGCCTTGAGCAAGCCGGCAAGCTGATACTGGCGTACAAACGAGACCCCGAGGCCGCCGGGGAAGAATGCATAAACCGCATCGGGGTTCTGCGATGCCACCTGGGTCAGTTCGCTGGAGAAATCCAGTTGGGTCAATGGCGTGTAAATCTCATCGACCACCTCGCCCGTGTAGAACCGCTTGAATCCTTCCAGCAGGTCTTTGCCGCCCTGGAAATTGGCTGTAATCAAGACGACTTTCTTATAGCCCTTGTCGGTGGCGTACTGGCCCACCACCTCGGCGATATTGTCGTTCTGCCAGGAAGTCGAAAAGAAGTTGGGCGAGCATGCCGCGCCGGCCAACGGCGAAGGGCCGCTATTGGTGCTGATCAGAAACACCCCTTTGTCGGTGATCGGCTTGGCCACAGCCATCATCACATTGGACCCAGTGATGCCGGCAATGATGGGAACCTGATCGCGTTCGATCAGCTTCTGCACAATCTGTGTGGCCAATTCGGGCTTGAACTGATCGTCTTCCTTGATTATCTGCACAGGTACGCCGCCCAGCTTGCCCCCGCGCTCTTCGATCGCGAGCATGAAGCCGTTGTATTGCTGTTCACCGGGAACCCCCACCGCCCCAGTGAATGTATTCATGAAGCCGATCTTCAGGGGCTGTTGCGCATGGGCGAGTGCCGTGGCGCCAGCCAGCATGGCCGCGGCGGCCACCGCATTGCGTATGAAACGATTCGCCATCTTGTTGTCTCCTTTATGGTTTTGTATATATTCGACTAACTCTACCCCCCCGGGTAATCAAGAAGGAAGATCACAATAGCGACAGCTCGATACCCGAATCGCATCGCCCTTTTCGATGTGAGTTGCAAGGCATACACTTGCCGGTCGCGAAGCACTTCATTCACCTCGACAACAGGAAATCAAAATGCCAGCCACCAGATATGCCTATTTCATCGGCCGCCCCATCGAAGGACAATCTGAACAGTTCATGCAAGAGCTCAGCGCCATCGTCACGGGGTTCTCGACCCTGCCCGGAGTCAAGTCCGCTCAGCTCGAGCGGCCCTATTATTTTGAATCCGACGAGCTCGACATCTACGCGGCGGTCAGGCTAAGTTTCGACAGCCCGAAAGACATCGACGCCGCGCTGGCGACAACCCGACGCCAGGAGCTCAGGGCGCAATTCGCCGAACGAGTCAAGCCGCTGTTCGAGGGCGTCATCACGCATATCAACTACGAAGGCGACGAACACATCCAGGGCTGATGCGACGTCAAGGAGGCCGCCATGCATTTGGATCGATTGTCTCAACGAAGCGTACAGATGTACGGCGACCGCCCATGTCCATCACAGCCCGTACCGCAAGCCAGGTTGCCCTTGCGGTTGAACAGAACGATGACGATTTCCTCAGCTCGGCGGGCTACGCCCAGGCCGGCCCGCGCGGGCAGAAACTATGCCTCGGCGTTGGCAGGGAACCTTAGGCCCACGGCGCGGGTCAGGACATCGTCTTTCCAGACGTCGCCCGTCCAGGCGATGTGCTGGTCGGGCCGGATCAGCGTCAGCGCGTGCGGGTACAGGCCGCGAACCCCGGCTTCTTCGGGTTGGACCACCGACAGCGGAACACCCAGGCGCTGAGCGTCGGCCTTCGCCGCCGCCACGCCGGGGTGTTCGGGCGATGACGACAGCAGGGTCAGGCCCAGGCCGAAATGGTCGAACAATGAACTGCCGTCATGCAGCCATGCGTGGGGCGCGCGGCAGCCGGGCTCGGCCCTGGGGGTGTAGTTAAGGAAGTCGCGCGGCGGCTCGGCACGACCTTCCCTGTCGATGACGGGCGAATCAGCATAGCAATCGTCCAATATGGTTCCCAGGGTGTAGAACTCGGAAAGCTTGCCGCTCTGGATACGCTTGGCCGCATGCCCGCGCGCGATCTCGCCTTGCTCGCCGTCGGCCTCAATATCGCCTTCCAGCAAGGCATTGCTCATGAGGTTGTGATTGGCCGTGGCCTCGCCCATGACGTGCACGTGCACGGGCCGCCGCTCGCGTTCATAGCTGTCCAGCAGCGCCGGCCCGCCCCAGCCCTTCAGCACGGCCGACAGCTTCCAGCCCAGGTCGACCGCATCGCCTATGCCCATGTTCATGCCAAAGCCGCCGAACGGCGGATGCATGTGAGCCGCATCGCCAGCCAGGAAAACCCGCCGGTCGCGATAATGGGTGGCAAGCAAGCGGCTGGCGACCCACTCGTCGGCGCTTAGAATCTCGTACGGGACATTGATGCCGGTCGCGCGGCGGATCAGTGCCGGCGCGTCTTCCTTGGTAAGGCGGACATCCGGCGCCAGGCCGGTGGGCATGAAGAACCAGCGGTCTCCGGTGTCCATGGGGCCGATCAAGCTTGGCACATCGCTGTTGATCTGCCAATACATGATGGCCGGCCCGTGCCTGTGCGCCTTGGCCAGCCCCGGCGCCCGAAACACGAAATTATAGTTTCTGGACAGGCCGTACTTGCCCTCGAGCTGGGCCCCGATGGCATCGCGCACCAGGCTGCGCGGCCCGTCGCATCCGACCATATATTGAGCCTCGACCTCGAATTGCTCGCCCGTCTTGAGGTCGCACAGACGGGCGACGACCCGGTCGTCGCGTTGCTCGAAACCCTGCAGTTCGCATTGCAGCCGCAGCGTTACCGACGGCAGCGTAAGCAGCCGGTCACGCATGACCTGCTCTACCGTATATTGCGGAATCCATTGCGCGTGCTCGGCATACAGGGGGTTGCGGCCTGGCGCGCAGTACAGCGCATTATCGAATCTTGCCAACTGATATCCGGACAGCCTGGTGGTAAATACAATATTGGACGGGTAATCTATGCCCAGCGGCGATGCATCGCGCAAGGCTTGTGCAATGCCCCAGCGCCTGAAGTGCTCGCGCGACCGGACATTGGTGGTTTTGGCTCGCGGCGCCACCCCCACACGATCATTTTGGTCGATGACGAAGCATTCGATGCCCCGCAGCCCCAGCTCTATGGCCAACCCCTGGCCCACGGGCCCGGCCCCGACAACCAGCACTTGCGTCGCGGCGCGGTGGGTCTTGACGGTGTTCACGTTTTCTTCTCCACGGTTGATGCTTGCCATCACTCAATAAGCAGCCTTTCTGTTCAGGAAATTTACCGATCCGGTTTCAGCCGCATAAGATGGCAATTCCTTCCGAGCGATGCCAAAGGGTAATCACCCGAACAAAACCGGTTGCGCCAAAGCCGGTCAAAACAGGGCAAAATGCATTGACAGTGACAAGCACTATCGACACCATAAAAAAAACATCGCATCCCGCGCTAGCACGCACGGACATTACAAGGAGACACGACCATGAGCGTCACAACCGAACACAGCAACGCTTCCGCCAACACCGCCAAGCCGGCCGTCAACCTAAAATTCAGCCATATGGGTCTCAGTGTCAAGAACCTGTCGGCCATGGAAGACTTCTACACCAATGTGCTTGGCTTCACCGTCACCGACCGGGGCCACGCCGGCGGAATGCAATTGGTATTTCTTTCGCGCGATCCGCTTGATCACCATCAGGTCGTCCTGGCAACCGGACGTCCGGACAACATTCCCGCCAACACGGCCAACCCCCAGTTCGGCCCCAGCATCAACCAGATCTCCTTCAAACTGGGCGGCTTGTCCGACTTGCGCGACATTCACGAGCGCTTGCTCGAATATGGCGGAGAAAACATCTTCCCGGCCAATCACGGCATTGCCTGGAGCATCTATGCCCATGATCCCGAAGGCAACAACCTCGAGTTCTTCGTCGACACCGACTGGTACATCACCCAGCCCTTCCTGATCCCGCTCGACCTGTCGCAGCCCGACGACGAAATCCACGATCTCACCAAGAAGATGTGCGAAGAAAGCGAAGGGTTCGAACCCTACACGCAGTGGCGAGCCCGAATCGCACAAAAAATGACCCAATTCGTAGACCCGGCCCAATAGCAATAGCAGCCAGCCTCTTTCGGGGGCTTGGCCTACGTCTCTTCCTTTTCGACAAAGAGATCCCCCATGTTCATTCGAAATGCCTGGTACATAGGAGCCTGGGCGCACGAAGTGAAACAGGCGCCCTTTGCCCGCACCATCATGAACGAGCCCATCGTTTTCTATCGTGACCAGGCCGGCACGGTCTGTGCCCTGGAAGATCGATGCTGCCATCGGGGCGCACCGCTGCGCTTCGGCCAGGTCGTCGAAAACGGGCTGGAATGCGGCTATCACGGCATGGTCTTCGACGGCTCGGGGCGATGCGTCAAGATCCCGGCGCAGGAAAAAATCCCCGCCAAGGCCCGTGTCCGGCATTATGCCGTGGTCGAAAAAGACGAGTTCGTCTGGATCTGGATGGGCGACGCCGAATTGGCCGACGAATCCAGGATCATCGACTATCCCTTCCATAACGACCATCAGCGCTGGCCGCATAAACATGCGGTGTATGAAATCGAGGCAAGCTACAAATTGATGGTGGACAACCTGATGGACATGACCCACGTCGGTTACGTCCACAAGTCGACCATCGGCGGCAATCCCAATGTCCACGTCGATGCCAAGACCGTCGTCACTCCCAGCGACAACGGCCTCAAATATGTTCGATGGCTGCTCGACAGCCCGCCACCGGCCACCTACAGCAAGGTCGTGGATTTCAAAGGCAATATCGATCGCTGGGCCGAGTTCGAATACGTCGCGCCGTCGTCCATCATCCAATGGACCGGCGGCATCGACGTGGGCAAGGGCGCACAAGAAAACCGCGACCAGGATGGCGTCGCCATTCGCGTCTTCCATGGCCTGACGCCGGTCACCGAGACAAGCTGCCGCTACTTCTGGGCCCCGGCTCACGGCTTCCGGCAAGACGAGCCCGCAATCACCGAGGCGCTGTGCCGCGAAATCGACACGGCCTTCAAGGAAGACAAGCGCATGGTCGAAGGACAGCAGGCCATGCTCAGCGCCACGGGCGAAGACCGCAGCGTCGATCTGGTCTCGGACGCCGCGCGCATACAGATGCGGCGCGTCATGCAGCGGCTTGAGCACGAAAGCAACCCTGAACCGGGCCCTGGGTTCAGCGCCCCCCCTGCTTCAATCTGCGCCAAAGCGTAGTGCGGCTGATGTTCAGCAACTCGGCGGCTTTTGCCTGGTTGCCGCCGCAATCGCGCAATACCTTCTCGATGTGGCGCAGATCGGCCGCGCGCCGGTGCTTGCCCAGTTCGTCGGTTTCGGCCCCGCCGCCTTCAAAGATTTCGGGCACCAGGGCCCGCAACGCGTCGAGTGCAGAGCCCCTGATGGGATATACATCGCTCAATACCATGATCCGTTCCAGCACGTTCTCAAGCTCACGCACATTTCCGGGCCAGGCATAATGCACCGCCGCCTCAAGCAGAGCCTCGATCAAGGCGGCGTTGCGCGGCTGCGGGCCCCCCGGATGTTCGACCCATTTCGGCTGCAAGGCGTCGATCAACGGACGCAGGTCTTCGGGGCGCTCGCGCAGCGGCGAAAGGCGGATCAAGAGGATGTTCAAGCGGTAATAAAGGTCTCTTCGGAACAAGCCTTGGGCGGCGCGGGACCCCAGTTCCTGGTGAGTGGCGGCAATGACGCGCACGTCTATGGGGGTCGGTTCGGTCGCTCCGATGCGCAGCACCTCTTTTTCCTGCAGCACCCGCAGCAGGCGGGTTTGCAGCGACAGCGGCATTTCGCCTATCTCGTCCAGGAAAAGAGTGCCCGTGTGGGCGGCTTCGAACAGCCCGGTCTTTCCGCCACGGCTGGCGCCGGTAAACGCCCCCTCGGTGTATCCAAACAGCTCGCTTTCGAGCAGGCTCTCCGGAAAGGCGCCGCAATTGATGGCGACGAACGGCTGGCTGGAGCGCTCGCTTTCAGTATGGATGCTCTGGGCTATCAGTTCTTTGCCCGTGCCGCTTTCGCCGATGATGAGCACAGTGGCCCGGCTTTTCGCACATGCCACGACACGCGCCCTGGTGTCGGCGATCAGGCGGCTGTCGCCGACAATGTCGCCCAGGCCGTATCGGGCCGAACTCGTGCGCGATACGCTGCGAGTACGCAGGTTGCGGTCCATGCGTCGAATGGCTTCCGGGTCTTGACAGATCAGCACCGCGCCGGTCAACCTGCCCTGCTCGAGGATGGGAACACGGCTTGTGACCAAGGTTTTGTCCGAAAACCGCTGGATCCGCTCAAGCTCGGGCCGCTGCCACCGCAGAGTGGATTCCAGATCCAGTTCGGAGGCAAAAGAGCCAAGAGGCTCTCCGATGAGCTTGCCCGCCGGCCTGCCCAGTATTTTCTCCATGGCGGGGTTCAACGCCTCGATGCGTCCCTCGACGTCGACCGCCACCACGCCGTCCCGCAGTTCGCCCAATATGGTGTTGATCCGGTCGCGCTTGGCCAGTTCAGACCTTCGCAAACGCCCGATCTCAACGGCGTCCTCGATGGCCTGGCTCACCAGCCGCTGCGAATAAATCAGGATGCCGGCCAGGCCGTGTTCGCGAGCCAGGTCAACGACCAGGCCGGGAGCGACGACGACCTCGACACCCGCCGATTTGAGCTCATGGACACAAGCCCGGGCTTCTTCTTCGCCGCGATAACTGCGCAAGACGACAGGCAGCGCAAAGCTTTCGACGAACTGCCTGATTTCGTCGGAAACCGCATCGTAAGTGACAAGAGCAATATGATCAGAAATGCGGGCGGCCTTGACCAGCGCCTGCATGACATCGAACCCGCCGACCCGAACCTGCACGACAGGGATGTCAAGGTGTTGGCGCAGATAGTTGCCGTTGGAACCGGCCGCCACGATGGCATCGATAGTCGACCGACGGCTCCGCGCCGCGATGTCGGCCACCGCCTCGTCATAGGCTTTTTCAATCAAGGTGATTTCGGCACTGGCATGAAAGCCCGGAATAAGCGTCTCGAGCAAATGCCGCAGGCCGTGCAACCCTACCGCCACCACGTGGACGGGAAGCTGCGCAGACGGGGTTGCGCGCATAGTCATGCCCTCTTTACGCGTTTCACGATTTTCTATTGAAACATTTTTATTTCAAAAATGAAACATATGGCCAGGCATGGTCTGATCGCAAAAGCACCATGACGATTTTTGAATCGCGTTTTTCTCTTGAAAGATAAAGGCTTAAGAAATAACCATTACATTTTATTAAATTGGCATGGAGTTTGCTTGATATCTTATTTAGTATCTAATGGCTCGCTGATCGATTTCTTGACGGGCCAACCATCACCCACCACTTGCCACGAGAAGCCATGTCCTTGAACAACAGCACCACTCTTAGCCCCGGCGGATCGTTTCGCGCCGCGCTGACCGACGAAAAGCCCCTGCAAATCATCGGCGCCGTCAACGCCAATCACGCCTTGCTTGCCAAGCGCGCCGGCTATCGGGCCATTTATCTTTCCGGCGGCGGCGTGGCCGCGGGCTCGCTGGGCCTGCCCGATCTTGGCATCAACACACTCGACGACGTCCTGGTGGACGTGCGCCGAATCACCGATGTCTGCGATTTACCGTTGCTGGTCGATATCGACACGGGGTTCGGGCCATCGGCCTTCAATGTCGCACGCACCATCAAAAGCCTGATCAAGTTCGGCGCCGCCGCCTGCCATATCGAAGACCAGGTGGGCGCAAAGCGTTGCGGACACCGCCCGGGCAAAGAGATCGTCAGCATCCAAGAGATGGCCGACCGGATCAAGGCGGCGGCCGACGCCCGCACCGACGACGCCTTCTACCTTATCGCCCGAACCGACGCCCTGGCGTCCGAAGGCCTGGAAGCCGCCCTCGAACGCGCCCAGGCGTGCGTGGATGCGGGCGCCGACGCGATCTTCGCCGAAGCGGTCCAAGATCTGGAAACCTATGCCGCTTTCACCAAGGCGCTGTCCGTTCCCGTGCTGGCCAACATCACCGAATTCGGGCAGACCCCGCTGTTTTCGGTCGAAGAACTAAAAAGCGCCGGGGTAGGCATGGTGCTATATCCGCTGTCGGCTTTCAGAGCCATGAACAAGGCGGCCGAGGCGGTATACACAGCCATCCGGCGCGATGGCCACCAACGTAATGTCCTGGACACCATGCAGACTCGCGAGGAACTATACGACCGCATCGGCTACCACGCGTTCGAACGGCATCTGGATGAACTCTTCCGGCAGAACTCCGGGAACGCTCACCCATAAACCTTGCATACCGAATAAAGGAGATCTCCATGGCCACAACAGACCATCGCCCCGCTTCAGCCGCGGCCGACACAGCAGCCGGCGTCCCCAAAGCAAAGAAATCCGTCGCCTTGTCGGGAGTAGTGGCGGGCAATACGGCCTTGTGCACCGTTGGCCGCAGCGGCAACGACCTGCATTACCGGGGCTACGACATCCTCGACATCGCCGAGGCCTGCGAGTTCGAAGAGGTTGCGCACTTGCTGATCCATGGCCATCTTCCCACCGCCGTGGAACTCAAGGCCTACAAAGAGAAGCTGCGCCGGCTGCGCGGCTTGCCGCTGCATGTGCAGCACGTGCTCGAAAGCCTGCCCGCCTCGTGCCATCCGATGGACGTCATGCGCACCTACGTTTCGGCGCTGGGCTGCGTGCTTCCCGAAAAGGACGACCACAATATCCCCGACGCCCGCGACATCGCCGACCGGATCATGGCAGGCCTGGGCTCGGCCCTGTTGTACTGGTATCACTACAGCCATAACGGACACATGATCGACGTGCTTAGCGACGGCGACAGCATCGGCGAGCATTTTCTGCACCTGCTGCACGGCGCCAAGCCCGACGGCGACTGGGTGCGGGCCATGCACACCTCGCTCATTCTTTATGCCGAGCACGAGTTCAATGCATCCACCTTCACATGCCGGGTCATCGCAGGAACCGGGTCGGACATGTATTCGGCCATCGCCGGCGGCATCGGGGCGCTGCGCGGGCCCAAGCATGGAGGCGCCAATGAAGTGGCCTTCCAGGTGCAAAAGCGCTATGCCTCGCCGGACGAGGCCGAAGCCGACATCCGCAGGCGCGTCGATAACAAGGAAGTGATCATCGGCTTCGGCCACCCCGTCTACACCATTTCAGACCCGCGCAACGAAGTCATCAAGCGCGTTGCGAAGCAACTTTCCGGCCAAGCCGGCAACACCGCCATGTACGAAATCGCCGAGCGGCTCGAAAGCACCATGTGGGATGCCAAGAAGATGTTTCCCAATCTGGACTGGTTCTCGGCCGTTTCTTATCACATGATGGGCGTGCCCACCGCCATGTTCACCCCGCTTTTCGTCATTGCGCGCACCGCGGGCTGGGCCGCCCACATCATCGAGCAGCGCATCGACAACAAGATCATCCGCCCGACGGCCAACTACGTCGGTCCGGAAGACCGGAAATTCGTGCCTCTGGACGAGCGTTGAGCATGTTCCCGCACACGACCCCGCCGGCACGGGCGGGGGCCGACCACTCTGACGATACGACCAAGACATGAATACCGCCTACCGCAAACCCCTGCCAGGCAGCGGCCTGGACTACTTCGACGCCCGCGCGGCGGTCGATGACATCCGGCCTGGCGCTTACGACACCCTGCCCTACACCTCGCGTGTGCACGCCGAGAACCTCGTGCGCCGCTGCGACCCTGCGATCCTCGTTGAATCATTGACCCAGCTCATCGAGCGCCGCCGCGACCGCGATTTCCCCTGGTATCCGTCCCGCGTGGTCTGCCATGACATCCTTGGCCAGACCGCGCTGGTCGATCTCGCCGGCCTGCGCGACGCCATTGCCGCCAGGGGCGGCGACCCCTCGCTGGTCAACCCCGTGGTGCCCACCCAACTCATCGTGGACCACTCCCTGGCCGTCGAGCATGCCGGCTTCGAGAAAGACGCCTTCGAAAAGAACCGCGCTATCGAGGACCGCCGCAACGACGACCGCTTCCACTTCATCGACTGGACGAAAAAGGCCTTTCGCAACGTCGACGTCATCCCGCCGGGCAACGGCATCATGCACCAGATCAACCTTGAACGCATGTCGCCGGTGATACACGCCATCGACGGCGTCGCGTTCCCGGACACCCTGGTCGGCACCGACAGCCATACACCGCATGTGGATGCCCTGGGCGTGATCGCCATCGGCGTCGGGGGCCTGGAAGCCGAAAGCGTCATGCTGGGCCGCGCCTCGTGGATGCGCCTGCCCGCCATCGTCGGCGTGGAACTCACCGGAAAACTGGTCGCCGGCACGACGGCCACCGACCTTGTGCTGGCCATCACCGAATTCCTGCGCAATGCCAAGGTGGTGTCCAGCTACCTGGAGTTCTTCGGCGAAGGCGTGGCCGGCCTCACCCTTGGCGACCGCGCCACGATTTCCAACATGACCCCCGAATATGGCGCCACGGCGGCCATGTTCTACATCGACCGGCAGACCATCGACTATCTGCGCCTGACCGGGCGCGACGACGAACAAGTGAAGCTGGTTGAAACCTACGCCAAAGAGGCCGGCCTGTGGGCCGACAGCCTCGCCACCGCCCGCTACGAGCGTGTGTTGCGCTTCGACCTGTCTTCCGTCGTGCGCAACATCGCCGGCCCGTCCAACCCGCACCGCCGCGTCGCCACCTCCGAGCTGGCCCGGCACGGCATCACCGGCAAGATCGAGAACAAAACCGGACTGATGCCCGATGGCGCGGTCATCATCGCAGCCATCACCAGTTGCACCAACACCAGCAACCCGCGCAACGTGATCGCCGCCGGCCTGATCGCGCGCAACATCAATGCGCGAGGCCTTGTTCGCAAGCCCTGGGTCAAGACATCGTTGGCGCCCGGCTCCAAGGCGGTGCAGCTCTATCTGGAAGAAGCCGGCCTGCTGCCCGAACTGGAGAAGCTCGGTTTCGGCATCGTGGGTTTCGCCTGCACGACCTGCAACGGCATGAGCGGCGCGCTCGATCCGCGCATCCAGCGGGAAATCATTGAGCGCAACCTGTACACCACGGCGGTGCTCTCCGGCAACCGCAACTTCGACGGCCGCATCCATCCCTATGCCAAGCAGGCCTTTCTGGCCTCGCCGCCGCTGGTGGTGGCCTACGCCATCGCCGGCACCATTCGCTTCGACATCGAGAAGGACGTTCTGGGACATGACTCCCAGGGTCGCCCGGTGACTCTCAAGGACATCTGGCCCACCGACGAGGAAATCGACGCCCTGGTGGCCTCGAGCGTCAAGCCGGAACACTTCCGCCAAGTGTACGAGCCCATGTTCACCGCCGGCGTGGTGTCGGGTGAAAAAACATCGCCGCTCTACGACTGGCGCCCGCAAAGCACCTACATCCGACGCCCGCCCTACTGGGAAGGCACGCTGACGGGCAAGCCCGGACTCAAGGGCATGCGTCCTCTGGCGATCCTGGGCGACAACATCACCACCGACCACCTCTCGCCGTCCAACGCCATCCTGCCCGACAGCGCCGCCGGCGAATACCTGGCGAAGATGGGCCTGCCTGAAGAGGACTTCAACTCCTACGCCACTCATCGCGGCGACCACCTTACGGCGCAACGCGCCACCTTCGCCAACCCCAAGCTCATCAACGAGATGGCGGTGGTCGGCGGCGCGGTCCAGCAAGGTTCGCTGGCCCGGCTGGAACCCGAAGGCAGGGTGATGCGCATGTGGGAAGTGATCGAGACCTACATGGGCCGCACCCAGCCGCTCATCATCGTGGCCGGCGCCGACTACGGCCAAGGTTCGTCACGCGACTGGGCGGCCAAGGGCGTGCGCCTGGCAGGCGTGGAAGCCATCGTGGCCGAGGGTTTCGAACGCATCCACCGCACCAACCTGGTGGGCATGGGCGTGCTGCCGCTGGAATTCCTGCCCGGCACCGACCGCAAGACGCTCGCGCTGGACGGCACCGAAACCTATGACGTCACCGGAGAAGCCACCCCCGGCGCCACGCTGACCCTGATCATTCATCGCCGCAACGGCGGCCCTGTTGAAGTGCCGGTGAAGTGCCGCCTGGATACGGCCGAAGAAAAGTCCATCTACGATGCCGGCGGCGTGCTGCAGCGCTTCGCCCAAGACTTTCTCGACGCCAACGTCGAAGTCTGAAAGGAAGAAAACATGAAGACTTTCCCACCCCAGGTGAAGATTCCCGCCACCTACATGCGGGGCGGCACGAGCAAGGGCGTGTTCTTCCGCCTGGACGATCTGCCTGCCGCCGCGCAGGTGGCCGGCCCGACGCGCGACGCCCTGCTCATGCGCGTCATCGGCAGTCCCGACCCCTACGGCAAGCATACCGATGGCATGGGCGGCGCCACCTCCAGCACCAGCAAGGTGGTGATCCTGTCGCGCAGCAAGCGGCCGAGCCATGATGTCGACTACTTGTTCGGCCAGGTCTCCATCGATCAGCCCTTCATCGACTGGAGCGGCAACTGCGGCAACCTGTCCGCGGCGGTGGGGCCTTGCGCCATCGCCATGGGCCTGATCAACGCCACGCCACCCACCGACGGCATTGCCACCGTGCGCATCTGGCAGGCCAACATCGCCAAGACCATCGTCGCGCACGTACCCATGAGCGGCGGCAACGTACAAGAAACCGGCGACTTCGAGCTGGACGGTGTCACCTTCCCGGCGGCTGAAATTCAGCTCGAATTCATGGACCCGGCGGCGGATGACGACGCCGGAGCCCTGCTTCCGACCGGCAATGTGGTGGACGAGTTGAATGTTCCAGGCGTGGGCCGCTTCAAGGCAACCCTGATCAACGCCGGAATACCCACTATTTTTCTCGAAGCTTCGGCGCTTGGCTACACAGGCGCCGAGCTTCAGGACGATATCAATAACGACCCCAAAGCCCTGAAGATGTTCGAAACCCTGCGCTCGCACGGTGCACTGCGAATGGGCCTGATTAGTAAGCTGGACCAGGCTGCGCAACGCCAGCACACTCCAAAGATCGCTTTCGTCTCCCCGCCCGCCAATTACACCGCATCAAGCGGCAAGGCGGTAACAACGACAGACATCGACCTTCTGGCAAGAGCCCTGTCGATGGGCAAGCTGCACCATGCCATGATGGGAACGGCGGCCGTCGCAATCGGCACTGCGGCCGCGATCTCCGGCACCCTTGTAAATCAGGCCGCGGGCGGCGGACAACTTGAATCCGTACGGTTCGGCCACCCTTCCGGAACCCTGCGCGTCGGGGCGCAAGTGCGCCTGCAAGACGGCCGATGGTCGGTTACCAAGGCAGTCATGAGCCGTAGCGCCCGCATCCTAATGGAAGGCTGGGTGCGCGTTCCAGCCCCAGAAGATGCGCCTGTCGACAGCGCGCACCTGTCAGCGGCGTGACTGTCCCAGCCATGCCCCAGAGCCCATACCCCCAAACTATTGGAGCATACCCCCAAGTGCACCCCCATTTTCTCTGGGTGACGCTGGTTAAACCTGGGCAACGGCAGTAAACAAAAAGGCCGCGCTTCCTATGGAAGGCGGCCAATCTGGGCAACGTTGGGCATTGCCGGATACTGAAACTGGTAGGCAGTACTGGATTCGAACCAGCGACCTCTACGATGTCAACGTAGCGCTCTAACCAACTGAGCTAACCGCCTGTAAAGAACGAAACTATAGCGTATTTTCTGGTGCTTTGCAATTACGGCCTGCGCTTTGTGGGTGCAACATGGGAATGTCCGGTATGGGGGTGCGGACATTTCTATTTAGCCTTGACATTACGGCCTGCGCTTCGCCTGCCGCCGAAGAATATTGCATTACAGCATCGATTTTGCCCAGGCAGCGAGGGTATCAAATACCCTTGGCGTCTGACTATTTGACGGAGATGGCCTGATACGTCAGGATGTCGTCACGCCTCGACAATCACTCGCTCGCCATGTCTTCCACTTGTCACCAATATCCGGGTTTTAAACAACTCTTCGTTCGTCTTTCCGGTGCAGCGGGCTTCGCAACGCTTTTCGCTCTGGCTGCCTGCTCGACTCCACAGCTTCACATGCGGCAGAGCGTGCATGAAGTTGCCAAAGACGAGTACGAGCTGACATTGCTGCACATCAACGACCATCATTCCCATCTGGATGAAACGACTGTGCCTCTTATGCTGGATGCCGGCGGCGCGAAACGGGAACGGGTGCTCGTCGCCGCCGGTGGTTTTCCCCGAGTTGTTTCGGCCATGAAGACGCTCGAGGCGCGGGCTACGGGATCGGTCATCAAGGTGCATGCGGGCGACGCCATCACGGGCGACCTTTATTATTCCTTGACCAAGGGGCAGGCCGATGCCGATCTGATGAATACGGTCTGCTTTGACACCTTTACGCTGGGCAACCACGAGTTTGATCATGGCGATGCGGCGCTAAAGGATTTCATCGATCGACTGCACGGCGGCGAATGCCGAACTCATGTCCTTAGCGCCAATGTCCGTTTTGGCGCCGATTCCGCCCTGCACCCGAGCAAGGCGCCCGGCTACGTACAGCCTTCAGCAATAATTGAACGTGACGGTCGCCGCATCGGCTTGGTGGGCATCACGGTGGCCGACAAGACTAAAAACGCCTCGCGTCCCGATCCGGGAACGAATTTTCTGGATGAAGCCGCCAGCGCTCAGGCACAGATCGATGCCTTGGCCAACCAGGGCGTTGACATCATTGTGTTGCAAACGCATTACGGTTACCGGAACGACCTGGCGCTGGCCGGCCGCCTGCGAGGGGTAGACGCCATCATTGGCGGAGACTCCCATACCTTGCTGGGCCCCGCCAGCTTGCAGGATTATGGGTTGGCTCCAATAGGCCCTTATCCAACGCATGCCACCGACCTAGACGGCAACCCGGTCTGCGTGGCCCAGGCAGGCCATTACGCCTATGTCGTGGGCGAGCTGAGGCTGCGCCTTGACGACAAGGGCCGCCTGCTGTCGTGTGAAGGACGGCCCCATCTTTTGATAGGTGACGATTTTCGCAGGGCTAAAAATGGGGTCGCCCCTCTGAGCCCGGCTGAAATCCACACGGTGATGGCCGACGTGGCACGCTCGAACGCATTACGCATCACACCACCCGACGCAGATGCCACAGCTGCTCTTGCTCCGTATCAGGCACAAAAATCCGAGTTCGGTTCAACCGTGGTTGCCCAGGTTGCCCATACCTTGTGCGCGCGGCGTGTTCCGGGTGCGGCCGGCAGAAATAGCGCCTCGAGTCAGGGCACAGACTGTAGCGGCAACGACCGGCTCGCTCGGCATGGCGGCGATGTACAGCAACTGGTCGCCCAGGCCTTTCTTGAACAGGCGCGGCAGTATTTCGATGCCGATGTGGCTTTGATCAATGCCGGTGGCGTGCGAATCGACCTTCGGCCCGGCCCGCTTACTGTTAAGGACATCCACACGCTACTGCCGTTCAAGAACACTCTTGTGCAATTGAAAGTGCCCGGGTCCGTGTTGAAAGCGGCGCTGGAAAGCGCCATAGAGGCTGCCCTGGGCCCAGGTCGCAGTACCGGTGCGTTTCCCTATGCGGCGGGCATGCGCTGGCAATTGGATGCCGCAAGCCCGCAGAATAACCGCCTGACACGGCTGGAAACTCTAGACGCCGGCAATGGGCATGTGCAATTCGATCCGGACCGAGTTTATTCGGTGGCGACCATCGACTTCATCGCCGACGGTAAAGATCACTACACGCCGTTCGCACAGCTGGACGAAGATCAGCGTGTCGACGTCGGACTGGACGCCACCGCGCTCTTCCTGGATTATGTTCGCGCCATTGCGGGCCCTGGCGGTTTTCTGCAACCCTTGCCTGCGAGCCGCTACAGCACGCAGAAAATCATTGACGGGCCCTGATGAACCAGCTGGGCAAAGACGCACTTACCCGCTCAGGAAAACGAGGTGCGGTAAACGGTCCTCATGAAGGCAGCGATTTTGTCGGCCGATTTAACGCCGCCGGATTCTTCCACGCCGCTGGAAACGTCAAGCGCAAAAGGACGTACGGTTTGAATTGCATCTGCGACATTGTCGGGCCTTAGCCCTCCGGCAAGCACCAGCGGTCGGCTGTCTTTCGCGCCACGCACCTCATCAAGCAAACCAATGTCGAATGTCAGCCCGCTTCCGCCATAGCCGGGGCTGTAGCTGTCGAACAGCCATGCCGCCGCTTGCGGATGCCGGCGGCAGGCTTGAAGCACAGAGTTGGAATCTTCAAGTCCGGGGCCGCCCACCCGAAAGGCCTTCATGTAGGGATGGCCAAATGCAGTGCAATACTGCGCTGTTTCATCGCCATGAAACTGCAGGATGTCGGGCCGAACCTCATCCAGCACCTGATGCACCAGGGCTTCGGGCGCATTGACGAACAAGACGGCCACACTGACAAACGCCGGCGTCGCCTGGCGCAGGGTGCGAGCCTGCTCGATGGTAACCAATCTGGAACTCTTGGAATAGAACACGAATCCGATCGCGTCAGCACCGGCCTCGCAGGCCGCGTGGACATCTGAAATACGCGTAATGCCGCAGATTTTGACACGGGTTCGTAGCATGCAACAAAAACCTTTACGATAAAAAATGAGGTCGAGCAGGCATTTTAGCCTTCTGAGCCCGCCGCCTGCACAACCGCACTACGGTGGGCCAATGCCGGATGGTGGTACCGGCAAAAAGTGCGTAGCCATAAGCTCGTTCAAATCAGCCGAGGGTAATCCGAATTGCAATGGGTACTCCACCCCTGCCAGATACAATCCCGCCGGCGAAAATGTGGGCGCCGAAAGTCGGCGGTCGCGCTGGGCAAGCAAGCTATCTATCCAGTCCGGCTCGTGCCTGCCTTGCCCTATATAAAGCAAGGCGCCCATCAGGTTACGTACCATGTGGTGCAAGAACGCATTGGCCTTGAAGGCGAAGACGAAACAATCGGCCTGCTGACTGACTTCAAGGCTATGCAAAGTACGCACCGGGCTTGCCGCCTGACACTGCGACGACCTGAACGCACTGAAATCATGTTCGCCAACCAGTCGGGCGGCGGCCCGACGCATGGGTTCAAGATACAGCGGCCTGTATACCCACCCGGTTCGCCCATGCGTCAAGGGCGAACGCACACGGGCCTGGCGGACAAGATATATATAAGTACGAGACACGGCAGAGAACCGCGCATGGAAATCGTCATCAACCTGGCAGGCCCATTGCACCGCCACGCTGCTTGGCAGCATGGCGTTCAAGCCCCTGACCCAAGACTCGGCTTGCCTCTGCACATCGGTATCGAGGTGCACCACCTGCCCGAGCGCGTGCACCCCGGTGTCGGTTCGGCCTGCACATATGGTGGACGCGGGCTGGTTCAAGAACCCGGCAAGCGCCGACTCGAGCGTGTCTTGTACGGTTAAACGGCTGGGCTGGGTCTGCCATCCTTGCCAAGGCTGGCCGTCGTAGGCCAGCCCCAATGCCACCCGTGGCATGATTGCCTAGCCGGAATGCGGTGGCCGCCCGTCATTGGGCGAGCTGGACAAGTCGAGGTCGATCTTTTCCAGGCGTTCTTGCACCATGGCCTCGGTAACCACGCCCTGCCCTTCGCCGCCGCGCGAAGCGCTGGCGCGACGCAACACCCAGGCGATGATAAGTACGACCAGCGCCAAAATTGCCGTAATGACGCCCAATAGATTTTGCTGTAGCCAGGACACCGGTTGCTCTGCCTTGCTGGAACTGGAAAGGGTGGATTCTTCCGCCGCTGGGGAAGCCCCGGGTTGCGCCGTGCCGCTTGGTCCCGCCGATTGCGCGATACCCGTAGGGCCGCCGGCGCCAGCGCTTCCGGCTTGCGTGCCGCCGTCTGAACCGGCGGGGCTGGAACCTTGTTGGGCTGAAGCAGCCTGGCCGCTCTGACCAGGCGACGCGACGCCGGCGCCGTCTGTTGACGCGCCCGTGCCGCTGGATAACGCGCCGCCGGACTGACCCGGCTCAGCGCCGGGCGCGCTTGGATCCGGCGCCCCGGAAAGGCCGGCATCGCGCTGACTTGATTCTGTCACTGTCGTGGAATCGCCGGGCCGGTTTGCACTTGATGCTCCGGAGGATTCGGCCCCCGCCTGCCCGGACTCGGACGCCCCCTCGGCAGCGGCGGGCTCTTCTGAACCCATGCCAATGCTGGTGGCGGCTTCGGACAGCGTCTGGCTGACCGCGGCCGCGCCTTCAAGCACGGCATCTTTTGCGGCTTCGCCCTGCATCTGCAGCGCCTGGTTGAGGCTTTGCACATTACGCTCGAGTTGCGACACACGAGTTTCAGATTCGGCGATATTGCGTTGCGTGGCATCGCGCTGGTCGTCCCGGGCGTCGTCAGCGCCACCACTGGACAAGACGACTTGGTCTCCGCGTGCCGCCGCCGGCGTGGCGGAGACCGTGGCGGGAGCGCTGGACACCGTACCGCTCTGGGTGGAGCCGCCTGTGACAGCTTCACCCCGCTGCCCGGCTACGCCCTGACGATATGCGGCAAACGCTTGCGCGTGCTGCTGGAATATGCGTCTGGCCTCACGATCGGATACCGCCCTCAATGCAGCGGCATCGGGTATGGACAGTGTGGCGCCGGCCTTGACCAGATTGATGTTTCCGTCGATGAAAGCTTGCGGGTTGGCCTTTTGCAAGGCCACCATCATCTGGTAGACCGAGACGCCGTCGACGGCGTTGGCCAGTGCCAGCGCAAAAAGAGTATCGCCCCGGCGTACCGGAATGGAACCGGACGGAGCGGGCGCCCCAGGAACGCCAGTGGACAAGCTTGCGCCGCCGGCATCAGCTTGCCCGGCCACTGCCGGCACGGGGCTCGACGCGCTGGTGAGAAGACTGACTTGATGCTGCTGGCTGCCCGCCGCTGTAGTGATCTGAAGCAGCAGATCGGCGACAACCCCATTGAAAGACTGGTTGGAGCGCACCTGGACAAGTCTGGAATCAGGGCTGAAGCCTTTTTCCACGCTGACTTGCAGGCTGGAGAGCTCGACCGGCGGCGTCAGGCCCGCTTGCTGCCAAGCGGCAAGCGGAGCGGCTGACACGCGCAACGACTGCTGTTCGGCATCGCTAAGCTGCCGGATGGGCACATTTATATGCAGTGGCTGGCCTGGTGCGGACACCAGGCGCGAATGGCCTATGCTTGCTGCGTCGGCCGGCGAACCCATCGCCAGCATTGCCGCCAGCGCGAGCGCTACCGGCGTAATCCGGACTATCGGCAGGCCGGGGGCCGCACAACAAGACTTCTCCATATTTATAGTTCGCCCAAAGTGATGCGCAGCATACGTCGCAGAGGCTCTGCGGCTCCCCACAGCAACTGGTCGCCAACCGTAAACGCGCTAAGATATTCGGACCCCATGGACATCTTGCGCAGGCGTCCGACGGGGATGTCCAAAGTACCCGTTACCGCCACCGGCGTCAATTGCTGCATGGTGGCCTCACGCTCATTTGGCACGACCTTGGCCCACTTCGAGCCTTCGCGCAGCAGATCCGAGATTTCGTCCAGGGGAACATCGCGCTTGAGCTTGATTGTCAATGCCTGGCTGTGGCAGCGCATTGCGCCGATACGGACACACAAACCGTCGATGGGCGTGGGCGCCGTACCGAAGGCTTCGCCACGACCAAGAATCTTGTTGGTTTCGGCTTCGGCCTTCCATTCTTCGCGCGACACGCCGTTTTCAAGATCTTTGTCGATCCAGGGGATAAGACTGCCGGCTAGGGGCACGCCAAAGTGATCCCGGGGCAGATCGGCATCGTGTTGCTTGGCCAGTACGCCGCGATCAATTTCTAAAATGGCCGAGGCCGGATCGTCGAGCAAAGGGCGAACCGCTTCGTTGATAAGGCCGAACTGCGTGAGCAGCTCGCGCATATGCTGAGCGCCGCCGCCGGAGGCTGCCTGGTAGGTCATGCTGCTCATCCACTCGATGAGGTCGTTGTTGAACAGCCCCGCCAAGCCCATCAGCATGCAGCTGACCGTGCAGTTTCCGCCCACGAAATTCTTGACGCCGCGTTGCAAGGCCGCATCGATGACCGGCCGGTTGACCGGGTCGAGCACGATGATGGAGTCGTCGGACATGCGCAAAGTGCTTGCCGCATCGATCCAGATGCCGTCCCAACCTGCTGACCGCAGCTTGGAATATACGGCCGTGGTGTAGTCGCCGCCCTGAGCCGTGACGATGACAGGCAGCTTCTTCAAGGCCTCTATATCGAAAGCATCTTGAAGATTGCCCGCGCCCTCGGCCCAAGCGGGGGCCTTGCCACCGGCGTTGCTGGTGGAAAAGAACACGGGTTCAAAAAGAGAGAAATCGTTTTCGTCGCGCATGCGCTGCATGAGGACCGAACCCACCATGCCGCGCCAACCGACCAAACCTACTGC